>JBLIHY010000119.1:0-3201 GCA_047634655.1 Cellvibrionaceae bacterium | reverse complement strand
TTGATGAAGGTTAATATTGGCTATCCCTCCGCGGAAACGGAGCAGATTATCTTGCAGTTGGCGCGTGCTGAGGCACAAGAGTTGGCCGAGACCGATATTGTGCCACTTTCCCAGGACGCGCTGGTAGCGGCGCGCCAGAAGGTTTTGCAAGTTTATACCGCCGAGACACTGGACAATTACATCGTGCAATTGACCATGGCAACTCGTCAACCACAATTGATTAGCCCTCAGCTGGCACAATGGATTGATTACGGGGTCAGTCCACGGGCAACTATTGCTCTGGACCGCTGTGCTAAAGCCCACGCCTTTTTGAATGGACAGGACTTTGTTACACCGGACGATATTCATGCGGTGATTTACGACGTCTTTCGACATCGCTTGATTCTAAGCTTCGAAGCAGAGGCGCAGGGCATAACTACGGACCAAGTGATTGAAGCGCTGGTGGATCAGACTGCCGTGAGTTAAATCCTCTTCATCTTCAGTCTTCAATAATGCAACCGAAGAGCGTTAGTTAATGGGCCCTAGACCAAATTCCATACAAAATTCCGCATCCGGAAACAACGCGCATTTTGAACCGCAGGGCGCTTATACGAGCCTGTCCCAGCTCCAACAGTTACGCTATCTGGCCAAGCCTTTGTCTCAGTTGGGTAACTTCGCCAAGCCACAGAGCCAGGCGGGAAACCATCGTTCGCAATCGCTCAGTCGCGGGATGGAGTTTGAAGAGGTTCGTGTCTACCAACCCGGAGATGATGTTCGCAGTATCGACTGGCGAGTCACCGCGCGAACACAACTTACCCATACCAAACGCTATCGCGATGAAAAAGAAAAACCGGTGATTACCTTGGTGGATCAGCGGAGTACGCTTTTTTTCGGTAGCCAACAGTGCTTTAAATCGGTCTATGCCTGTTATCTCGCGGCGCTAATTAACTGGTCTACGCTCAAACGTGGTGATCGCGCCGGTGGCATGGTGATTGGTACCCGCGGGATCGATGAAGCGCGCGCTTCAAAGTCACATCAAGCCATCAATCGCTGGCTGCAATTACTGGTGGATTGCAACCGGCAACTCAGCAGCGAGACCCACCATCCTGAGCCAAAATTGGTATCGGCCCTGGAACAACTGTTTCATACGGTGCGCAAGGGAGCGGAAATAGTGATGATTACCGATGGCTACGACCTGGACGCCGACGCGCAGGCGTGGTTATTTCGCCTACGGCGACACAATCAAGTTAGCCTCTACTGCCTGTTTGATCCGCTGGAGAAAAAATTTCCAAATCTGGGAGAGATTGCTATTAGCGACGGTCGACAGAAAACATCGTTGACCGTCGACAAATCGAGTGCCACGGCCTATCAACAACTGTTCACACAGAGACGCCAATTGCTCGTCGATCTGTCGCAAAAAGTGGGCATACAATTGACGGAAGTGGATATTACTCAATCATTGACGGATGCGCTGTTGAAAAAGCAGCCTCTACAACCTACTTAATGTTATGGACCTAGGATTGGAGGACATAATTACGCCTTCCTCGGTGAGCGGGTGGCCGCCGGCCATCGGTTGGTGGATGCTGTTGTGTTTCACCATCGTAATCGTTGTTGTCTCGACCTTGGCGATCAAGCGCTACCGACGAAAGTGGATTTACCGTAAACAAGCACTTGCGTTGTTAAAAAAGGCTTACCAAAAGTGGCAGAGGGAACACAATACGCCACGGGCTTGCCAGGCGTTCGCGGCCATCTTAAAACAGACAGCACTCAGTGCTTACGACAGCTCCGGAGATTTACCGATCGCCAGCTTGAAAGGAGATGATTGGATCGAGCTGTTGAATCGACAGGTAGGGTTTGTCGCGTTTACCGAGGAACAGCAAAAAGCCATTACTCGCTATCAGTACCAAAAAAATATCGACACCGATATCACGGCGCTTTACCGCAGTATTCGCCTGTGGATCAACAAACACCGTACGACATTATCGTAATTCCGCGGTCCCAGATCGACTATTACCCTGGCAACGAGTTTGAAAATGAAAGAGTCCTTCCAATCACAATGTTATCTACATTGCCGCCCGATAAAATCTGGCGATTCCACGCGAGTCGAATAATCTCGGTGTATCGCTATTTAAAAAAGGGGTTTTAGAGAATGTTTCAGTTTGCCTGGCCCTGGGTTTTTCTGCTCTTGCCTTTGCCCCTGGTTATTTATCATTGGCTGCCTCCCGCGAGCGCAGAAAAAACTGCTGTCGTGGTTCCCTTTTATCGACAGCTCACCCAGGCGGCAGGTTCTCCTGGCCGTTTCGGCAATATTTCACGGGGCTGGTTGCCCATATTAATGGCCATTATCTGGCTGCTGCTGTTGGCTTCGGCGGCCCGTCCTCAGTGGATTGGCAGTGAACTCACCTTGCCGACTTCCGGCCGTGACTTACTATTGGCGGTCGATATCTCCGAAAGCATGAAGCAAAAAGATATGATATCTAATAACGAAAAGATCTCCCGCCTGGAAGCGGTTAAACACGTGGTTAGCGAGTTTATCGAGCGTCGCCAAGGAGATCGGGTGGGCCTGATTTTGTTCGGTAGCAACGCCTACCTGCAAGCGCCTCTCACCTTTGATACCGCGACGGTCGCAAGGTTTATGCAAGAGGCACAGCTGGGTTTTGCCGGACCTAGAACGGCGATTGGTAATGCCATTGGCCTTTCGGTAAAACGCTTACAGGAACTCGAATCCTCTTCGGGGAACAGTCAAGTAGTGGTTTTATTGACCGATGGTGCCAATACCTCGGGTGAGATCAAACCCTTACAAGCTGCCGACTTGGCTCGCCAAACTAAAATAAAAGTCTATACCGTCGGGGTCGGTGCCGATGAAATGTTTATACGGGGATTTTTTGGTATGCAACGCGTCAACCCCTCTGCCCAGTTGGATGAACAAACGCTGGTGTCGATCGCGGAGAAGACGGGCGGAAAATATTTTCGCGCACGGGAAGCGCAAGAACTCGAAGACATCTATCGGGAGCTGGATCGCCTGGAGCCGGTCGAGCAAAACCAACAGTGGTTTCGCCCCACTAAATCCTTTTTCACCTGGCCATTACTCGCTGCACTCGCGCTCAGCATCCTGCCGGTTATCCGTGTATGGCTGTCCAACCTGAGAATTCCGAGGACCGGTTAAACGTGGATAATTTCCTAGACTTTCACTGGCTGCGTCCCTGGTACTTATTAACGGCG
>JBLIHY010000118.1:0-3992 GCA_047634655.1 Cellvibrionaceae bacterium | reverse complement strand
TTTTGGTAATTCGCCGCGTGCATCGATCTCGTCCATAGTAGGTCAAGGATTATCCAACCTAAAAAAGCAAGATAATCGGCCATTAGTATATTTTTTCACTGTTTTTCGCGCTTCTATTTCTAGAGTGGCCGTAGTTTATGCCATTTGATGATTCGACGATAATGTTACTATTAACGCAATGGCTGATGATAATAGTTGATGACAAATTGACTGGGGCTGAGTTAGCTAATAAGTTAGTGCAACAGAGGAAATGACATCATTGATCGCTGGCTAATGCCATCTCAGCGAAATAAGCAAACAAAGTAAAGTATTACCTTCGGGTTGCCAGTAATATTGGCTCTTTCAAATAGGTCTTGTACGAATACGATCAAAAAACATTCAACAAATACTTTTTGTAAAGAAGATATTGCCTCTGTAAACCTAGAAGTGCGACCCAAATAGCCAACGGTAGAAACACTCATGTTACTGATGATTGATAATTACGATTCCTTTACCTACAACGTCGTTCAGTATTTTGGCGAACTGAAAACGACAGTAGAAATCGCGCGCAACGATCAAATTACATTGCAACAGATCGCCGCGAAAAATCCGCGCTATATCGTGATTTCACCCGGTCCCTGCACACCTGATAAGGCGGGCATTTCACTAGATGTCGTTGCCCATTTCGCAGGCAAAATTCCTCTTTTAGGAATTTGCCTAGGGCATCAAAGTATCGGTCAGGTTTTTGGTGGAAAAATCACTCGCGCGTCCCAGGTCATGCACGGAAAAACCTCTCTAATCCACCACAGTAAACAGGGAGTCTTCGCAGGCTTGCCCAATCCGTTCCGAGCTACCCGTTACCACTCACTAGTGATCGACAAAAATACTTTACCCACTTGTCTTGAGGTAACGGCCTGGACTTTGGACAACAGTGGCAACATCGACGAAATCATGGGTATCAAACACCGCGACTTGGCCCTGGAAGGCGTGCAGTTCCACCCGGAATCCATTTTGACCGATCACGGTCACCAGCTTCTGGATAACTTTCTGCAACACTACCAAACTGCATAATGTCAGCAATTTGTGCGAAGCTGTCTTTTTTAACTAGGAAAACAAACGTTCGCTCTCCTAGAGATTGAAAAATAATATTGAATTGGCGAGAGAGAAATATTGATGAATATTCAACAAGCACTGTCCCGGGTTGTAGAAAAGCACAACTTAGATACTCAGCAGATGATGGCCGTAATGCGTCAAATTATGACTGGAGCGGCAACACCAGCCCAGATTGGCGGTTTTCTGGCGGCCCTGCGCATGAAAGGAGAGACGATTGCTGAAATTACCGGTGCAGCGCAGCTCATGCGAGAACTGGCGACACCGGTCAATATTCAAGCGGAGGATATTGTCGACACCTGTGGAACCGGAGGCGATGGCGCCAACATTTTCAATGTTTCTACGGCGGCGGCATTTGTACTGGCCGCCAGCGGCGGCAAAGTTGCCAAGCATGGCAATCGCTCGATCTCTAGCTCCACAGGAAGCGCCGACTTGCTAGAGGCAGCTGGAATTCGCCTAGATATTACCCCTGAACAAGTGGCTCGCTGCGTCGAAGAACTGGGTATTGGTTTTATGTTCGCGCCAGCTCATCACAGTGCAATGAAGTACGCCATTAGTCCACGCAAGGAATTATCTATACGCACAATTTTTAACGTATTGGGACCGATAACCAACCCAGCTGGGGCTAAACGTCAGGTTATGGGTGTATTTGATAGCTCCCTGTGTCACCCAATGGCCGAAGTGCTGAAAGCGCTGGGTAGTGAACACGTGCTTGTAGTTCACGGTGACGACGGCCTAGATGAAATCAGCTTGGCGACGACCAGCCACATTGCAGAATTAAAGAATGGTCAAGTGACCGAATACACCGTCGCACCCGAAGATTTTGGTTTTGTCACGCAATCGATGGAGGACCTGTCTGTGACATCAGCAGAAGAATCTCTGGAGTTGATCAAAGATGCTTTAACCAAACGCCGTAGTGAACAAACCAAAAAGGCAGCGGATCTTATCGCACTAAATGCGGGGGCGGCGGTATATGTTTCAGGTATCGCCGATTCTCTCAAGGAGGGCGTTCAAATCGCAGAAGATGTCATTGGCAGCGGTTTGGCCTATGCGAAAATGCAGAATTTAGCCACGTTCACGCAGTGTTTCGAGTTACCCGATACCTAAAAAACGTAGTCAGAGCTGCCAGTGGTCACCCTATCGGTTATCGACCTGCTCACAGCCTTACTAACTGGAGAGTTTTCCCAATGTCGATACCCACCATCCTGAAAAAAATTATTACTCGCAAGCACGAAGAAGTGGCAGAACGCCGCCTCAAAGCGCCTGTAAAACAGCTTAAAACCCGCATCGCCCAGCAGTCCAATTGCCGCGGCTTCGTCGCCGCTATCGAAGCAAAGGTTCAGGCTGGTGAGGCAGCGGTAATTGCAGAGATCAAAAAAGCCTCTCCCAGCAAGGGGGTAATCCGATCGCCTTTTATCCCAGTCGACATCGCAAAAAGTTACCAATCAGCCGGTGCTGCCTGTTTGTCGATACTCACTGACATTGATTTTTTTCAGGGGGCGGACGACTATCTGATAGCGGCTCGCAGCGCCGTCGATCTGCCCGTTATTCGCAAGGACTTTATTGTCGACGAGTATCAGGTTTACGAATCTCGAGCCATTGGCGCCGACTGTATTCTGCTGATCGCCTCTGCCTTAGACGCAGACAAACTGAAGAAACTGAATCAACTAGCCCATGATTTGGGCATGGATGTGTTGGTGGAAATTCACGATCAGAGAGAGTTAACTCTGGCGCTGACACTGACTAATCGTTTGATCGGCATTAACAATCGCAATCTGCACACGTTTGCAACAAGCCTAGATACTACCTATGAACTCTTAGATCAGATTGACGATAGCCGCATCATAATTACAGAAAGTGGCTTCAATCACGCCGAGCAAGTTCGAACTATGCGGGCGCGAGGCGTCAATGGCTTTCTGATCGGTGAAACATTTATGCGCGCCGAAAATCCTGGGAAAGCTCTAGAGCTAATGTTTGCCGATAATGAAATCAACTCTGCAAAACCTTTGCACCGATAGCCACGCGACTCTCACGAGATTTTTGCAAAGAATAGCCGGAGATTTCAAACACGCTGTAACAGCTTCCTCCGAGCGCCAAGACTATTGCCGTCCAGGGAAAGTTTAACCGAATGCAAGCGAGATCGACCGAATTCAGCAAAAGCCATTTTCACCAAAACTTCCCGCTCTATTATTTTTCATGGTAAAACAAAGATGTCGGCTCAATAGCTTTAACTTTTTGGAAACAGAAAACCATCTCAATCTGGCGAGTTAGTATGTCGATAGGTAGAATAGCCATTCAATATCAAGAGGTAGGGCCATGGACATTCAACACGTCATCGAGCAGAAACTTAAAATTGCCCTGGAGCCCACGTATCTAAAAGTAGTGAATGAAAGCTACAAGCACCAGGTGCCCGAAGGCTCCCAAACTCACTTTCAGGTGATTATTGTGAGCGCAATATTTCTGGGGAAAACGCGCATTGAGCGTCACCGAAAAGTTTACCAGCTACTGCTGGCCGAACTAGAAAACTCCATCAAAGCCCTGTCGGTATCCGCATCCGATCCGCAAGAGTGGCTCGATAAGAACCGCGAGCTGCCATCTTCACCCCCGTGCCTGGGAGGCTCTACCCCTCACAATAGGACATCGGAACCGGTCTCTGAATAGCGCACTGGAGTGTTCAGGCCTTTTGTGAAATGAAAAGTCATCCGTTGTTCAGACGCAGCCACCGTGTTGGGTTGGCACCTCGATTTTTTCCTTCTTTAATTGTTTACCTTAGTCACCCATGAGCAAAATTGTTGTCGCTGCACTGTATCGCTTTACCCATCTGCCAGATTTTCAGCAAAGACGGCAGCCACTGCTGGATTATTGTCAAACACTGGGCATCAAAGGCACGCTTTTACTGGCGT
>JBLIHY010000117.1:0-4270 GCA_047634655.1 Cellvibrionaceae bacterium | reverse complement strand
GAGACATAAATATCATCGGGGCCTGCAAGATAGGAACTACCGGAGGAACGCAGGAATCCGAAGCCATCTTGCAATATTTCCAATACACCATCACCGTAGATATCCTCGCCGCTTTTAGCGTGTCGTTTGAGGATATTAAATATGACGTCCTGTTTACGAGAACGGGCCATATTTTCGAGGCCAACTTCATTAGCAATATTGACAAGTTCTTCGATGGGTTTAGTTTTAAGATCGGTTAAGTTCATAGTTTTACAGAGATTAGATAAGAGAAATGAGTGCGTTGAGGAGCGCTCTATGAAGGAAGTTTGTTTTGCTGGGAGGCTCTGAAGGTAGCCTTATTAATTGCTGCTATATCGTATTCACAATAAAGATCGATATCTTAAAGTTATTCCCCTCACAGGGTTCTATGCTAAAAAAAGGGGAAGCAAAATACATCCAATCAAGATTGGCGTTAAATAACGCGCGGGATCTAATAATAAATTGAATGGATATTGTGTTACGGATATTTCAGAGATGCTGCTCTGGTTAGTGACTGACTTTGTCAGACCTGAAAAAATAGTAAGAGTTTATAAAATTTTGGATCTATTCTGAAAACCTATCACTAGCCAGCCCTAACACAAAGTCTAAGCGATCGGCTTTACGTGAAAAAAATTGGGAATTTTAATTCTTGGGTGGTTTAGGGAATTTACCCTTGTTTTTGTTGTTCTAAACTTTCACAGGTGCATCTTTAATTGGGTCATAATATAACGTTTAATTTTCTGGCGCAAGCACCGGGATTATCCGTTAAAAAATGATCGCAATTTAGTAGATTTAGACAAAATTCTTTAAGTATCTGAACGGATCTTTTAAGCAGAACTAATCCTGAAGCTTTGACAGGTCCCTTACCGCTCCCTTGTCAGCACTAGTGGTTAGCATGGCATAAGCTTTAAGCGCTGCGGAAACCTTCCGGGGTCTTTGTTTGGCCGGCTTCCAGCCAAGATTGTCCTGTTGTCTACGACGGGCCATCAGTTCTTTTTGATCTACCAACAAATTAATAGTGCGATTGGGAATATCAATTTTAATCTGATCGCCATTACGAATTAGGCCAACAGCGCCTCCAGCAGCTGCCTCCGGCGAAATGTGACCGATTGACAGGCCCGAAGTGCCACCGGAGAAGCGGCCGTCGGTGATCAAAGCACAAGCTTTTCCCAGGCCTTTGGATTTTATATAGGTGGTAGGGTAAAGCATCTCCTGCATACCGGGGCCACCGCGAGGCCCTTCGTAACGGACCACAACAACATCCCCAGCTTTTACTTTGTCAGAGAGGATATTCTCCACCGCTTCGTCTTGAGATTCAACCACGTGAGCCGAACCCTCAAATATAAAAATGTCTTCATCAACACCGGCAGTCTTTAAAACGCAGCCATCCTCGGCAATATACCCTAGAGCACGGCCAAGCCACCCTCGCGACTAAAACAGTGCTCAAGTGAACGAATACAACCATGTTCACGATCAGCATCCAGGGTCGGCCAGCGGGTATCTTGACTGAAGGGGGTTTGTGTGGGGATGCCCCCTGGGCCAGCTTTGTAAAATTTCATTACCGCTTCGGAGGGATTACGCATAATATCCCACTGATCCAAAGCGTCTTTCATGGTGGCGCTGCGGACCGTCGGCAAAGAAGTGTCCAGAAGACCTGCTCGATCCAGTTCACCGAGAATGGCCATGATGCCACCAGCGCGTTGAACGTCCTCAACGTGGTATTTTGGGGTATTGGGCGCCACTTTACACAGTTGCGGAACTTTTTTGCTCAGGGCATCAATATCCGTCATAGTGAAATTGATGCCCGCCTCCTGAGCGGCGGCCAAAAAGTGCAAAATAGTGTTGGTGGAGCCACCCATGGCAATATCCACGCACATGGCATTGTGGAAAGCATTGTATTGAGCAATGCTGCGAGGCAGGACACTGTCATCATCTTGTTCGTAGTAGCGGCGAGTGATTTCGACAATACGCTGGCCGGCTTCCTTAAACAGGCGTTCGCGATCAGCATGAGTGGCCAATGTCGTGCCATTACCGGGCAGACTCAGGCCAAGCGCCTCGGTCAAACAATTCATGGAATTGGCGGTAAACATTCCCGAGCAGGAGCCGCAGGTTGGACAGGCACTGCGCTCGTACTCAGCCACAGTTTCGTCACTGACGTTATCGTCCGCAGCAATAACCATGGCATCCACTAAGTCTAGTTTGTGCGGCGACAACTTGGTTTTACCAGCCTCCATCGGACCACCCGACACAAAAATTGTTGGTACGTTCAGTCGCATAGACGCCATTAACATCCCCGGCGTAATCTTGTCGCAGTTGGAGATGCACACCATCGCGTCAGCGCAGTGCGCATTTACCATGTACTAGCGATGATCTCGCGAGAAGGGAGGCTGTAGAGCACGCCATCGTGGCCCATAGCGATGCCGTCTCATCCACTGCAATAGTATTGAACTCTTTGGCAACGCCTCCAGCCGCTTCAAGTTGGCGAGCCACTAATTGACCGAGATCTTTTAAATGGACGTGGCCGGGAACGAACTGAGTGAAAGAATTCACCACAGCGATGATAGGTTTCTGAAAATCCTCATCTTTCATCCCAGTGGCACGCCAGAGTGCGCGAGCTCCAGCTTGATTGCGGCCGGCAGCCGTAGTTTTAGAACGGTAAATTGGCATAATTGAATTTTGATCTCAGAATCAGTCAGAAATCATATAACTAAAAATAAATATCGTGTAGTACGACTAAGCTGTGACGCTAATCCATGTTTATTCGGTAACTTTTTTGCAGCATAGCATCAAAGGCTCTGAAGTTTTTCAGGCAACTCCGAAGCTCCCCCCACTCACCATGGCATCTTTTCAGAAAATATCGTTTATCGCTGGAAAATTTGCTTGTAACGTCAAGATGTTTTTTCGACAGTATAAGACATTGATCGTTCAAATCTTACCACGTTGTCTATACTAAGACATATGGCGGTGCGAACGAGTAATGGCCCTCGATCGAAACGTAAACTGGTCCTTTTTCTGATCTTCAAAGTAATACTTTAATGTATCCACGATAACCGGAAAGGCTAGCTGCCGCCAGGGGACTTGGTCTTCGGAGAATAACTGTACGTCCGATGATTCTTCGCCGGGTTGAAAATCAAGATCTAATAGCCGAGCTTTGTAGAAGAAGTAGACTTGGTTGATATGGGGCAGGTCAAAAATCGTATATAACGCTTCTATTCTTAACGTGGCACGCGCCTCTTCCCAGGATTCTCTTTCCGCACCCTGTTTTGTTGTTTCTCCATTTTCCATAAAACCTGCGGGCAAGGTCCAATAGCCACATTGAGGTTCGATAGAACGCTTACAAAGCAGTACTTTATCGTCGTAGACTGGAAGGCAGCCCGTAATAACTCGAGGATTTTGATAGTGAATCGTCGCGCAATTATTATTGTCGCAAATATGGCGTTCTCGATTATCGCCATCGGGAACGCTCACACTAACGGACGTTCCACATTGACTGCAAAACTTCATGAAAATCCTCCGATAAATTACCGATTATATTGCGAAAGCCTTTGCGACAACGGCATCCAGATCCCGCAATAAGGTTGTTGCGCAGCTATTTAAATCGATTTACCGTTTGTTGATCTGTTCACTATAAAACTAAAAACGAAGAAACCTCTCAAACCATCTCTCATGTCGCGCAATGGCGATAAAGTTTGGCAACATTACAGGAGTCTCGCCTGAAAAAACAAGTCACGCAGAGCCGACTCGAAAATCGAACTCCACAGCCAAACCAAAATTCCGGTTCTCGATAGCTCGCATACGACTATTAACCTGCACCCTCAGTGCTACGGCGACATTTTTTCATAGCCCCCAATTAATTCATTCCAATTTTCTTCAGTAAAACTTAAATGGGGACACTTATTTTTTTCCTTGTATAGCGAACGTAACAATCGCGATAAATTTTTTTTCATCCAACAAGACCGCTGCTGAGAAGAGACAACCCTTCCCTTGTCGAAATCGATCAGAAAGACAACGTTGTCTTTACTAATCAAGATATTATGTGCGTTTAAATCATCGTGGTAAATGCCGTATTGGTGGAAGCGGCGAATAGTTTGACCGATGGCTTGCCAGGGTGGGCTCGGCAAGGTCCTACCGAGCATTTCCACCAAGGTTTGACTGTTGGGAATAACGCCAGTAATGATATCCGCTCGGTAAAATCCCATACCGTAGCAAATTCGCGCGGCAATTGCTGTAGGTGCTGGCAATTGCCAATGCT
>JBLIHY010000116.1:0-4308 GCA_047634655.1 Cellvibrionaceae bacterium | reverse complement strand
ATTTACACCGTGACCTACAATGGCAAAGGCCGCGCCGATCAGATCAATGGCGTGGGCTTTGAGTACGACGCCAACGACTACCGTATTCAAAACGGTGACACTTTGCATTATCTGGAAGGCGAACATCTGGAGGCCAGTTATAGCGTGGCGGGCACGTTGGAAAGCACCTATTTCCGGGGCGTCATTATCGATGAAATCGTCAATGGCTTTACCTACCACTCCGACGATGCCAATGACTGGACCAACACTACTTTTCATCACGATCATTTAAACAGCGTAACGGCACAGACGGGCCACACCGGTACCGTGGAAACAACTACAGCTTACGATGCCTTCGGTGCGCCGCAAACGTTACCCGGCACCGGCAATGATTTGCTCTACACCGGGCGGGAATACGATCAGAGTACAGGTTTGTATTATTACCGAGCGCGATATTATGATCCGGAGCTGGGCAGGTTTATCAGTGAAGATCCTTTAGGTTTTGCGGCTGGGATTAATTTTTATGCCTATGTGAATAATAATCCGGTTAACTACAATGATCCGAGTGGCAAAATCGCATTTGCAATACCGCTAATTACCGGTGGAATCGGTGCGATTGCAGGTGCAACTGGTTCTGTAATTGGTCAAATTGTAAGTGGTGGCTTTTCAGATTTTAGTCTTACAGAGGTAGGTGTAGCTACTGGAGTGGGTTTTGTGGCAGGTGCCGCTGCTCCTTTCACTGGGACAACTTTTTTAGCTGGTGCTGCGCTTGGTGGTATAGCTAATATTGCTCAGTTAGGTATAAACGAAGCAATAAGTGGCAATCTAGCTAACGTCACTGTTAGTGATGTGGCGTTAGCAGGTGTAACAGGTCTTGCAGGTGGAGCTATGGGGAGTTCTGTCACTCGTTCAACCGGATTACGTTTTTCCGAAACATCACAATTTATTGATCTAGCTTCGGCGAGACAACTTAATCTTAGTACAGATATTGCAACGATTACAGCAGGTAGTGCATTATCAAGAAATGTCGGCGGAGCCGTTGCCTCCAACATAGATCTTGGTGGCGTCACTTTTGATAATTTATTTAGCGGGAATCCGGCCAGTGGTGGTTTTGTATTGTATCCGAACAGACCAAATACGAATACTTTACAATCGATTTACTCTAAATAAGAGATGAATATGTGGGATGATATTGTAATTGGTTTAATCACTGGAACTATACAAATATTTTTTTTCAGGCCTTTTTATACTGCAATGGTTAGTTATTCTTTTTTGCTAATTTTAAAAGCTATTAAGGAAGGTAATTTAGCTATATTTCTAGCTAATGTTATTGTGCTTATTCCTATAAGTTTTTATCTGATTAGCGTACTGCTTCTCAAGCCTTTTGTTTCAGTTTGGAATGATTTTTTGATTGGCTGGCTTTTAGGTTTCTGTGTAGCGGCTTTTGGATTAATATTTTTTTCGAAAAAGAAAGACAAAAAAAATAAAAAGATCAGGTCTTGACTTAATATGTCACGTATTCAAAAATTGAATAAAAGGATCAGCAACTGTCTTTAAAAAATATTTACAAACCGAAAATTTAACGACAATTGATACAACCTGCCAGTAGCACCTCAATTTTCAGCTGTAACCGCTATACTGATTCAGGTTCCCAGAAACGGTTGTCTCGTATCATCGCGTTCAATATAACCAATATTTTTCTCATGCAGGCAACAAGGGCAACCTTCTTAGGCTTTCCTCTTTCTAAGAGATTTCCATGAAACATGGCGAACTAGCTCAAAATGCGTGGTTTAAGCTATTTTTAACTTTAAGCGTTTATATCTCATGTCCAATAGTTACTATGCTACTGGTATATGGCTCGGTCGAGCTATTCAAGGGCAATGGTATACCTTTAAGAAAGTATATAGTCATGTGTGTTGCGACTACAGTTTGGGTAGTTATTTCCTACTACTCAGAAGAAATATATTGGCAGTCGCTAATTAAGTTAGTTAATTATTCGCTAGCATTATTTTCAATGTGTGTTTGTATTCTGGGAGTTGGGCTTTCTGTAAAATATTTTTTAGGCTTTTCCTCAAACATAAGTCTTTTAGTTTCTCTTGGCCTATCTTTAGGTGGTGCAGTTTGCATGTTTATTTTTGTGGTATTGAATAAGAGCAAGTGGTTGAATCACTGATATTCAAAACTAAAGTGGTGGGCTACAGTTACCATCATTATCACAAGAAAGACTACCCGCAGAAAATCAATGCGTATTGATTATTTTAGTCTTTGGTATACTTCTTTCAGTGACGCTTTGCTCGCGTTGTGGGCAAAGTTTTTATGGTTATGCTGTATCTTATGTTTTTCGTGAGAGATGTGTTTACTGTGACCTGAACATTTCGGATCAGAGTAAAAATTAACGGAATGCCCCATTAATTGGTTTTAATTAAAAGTTAAGACCTATGGGAGCGACTGGACTAAACCTATTTAACGATTAGAATTCCGAGAATAGTATACCCATTTAATTTCCGGCTTTTACCTGGATATTTTAGGTTTAACATCAACACCGGTTAGTTTTTAATTTTTTAGTGGTAATAGCAAAGGGATAGGCAGTGAAATATTTAATATGGATTATATCGCTAGCAATTTTTTTGACTTCTTGTGTTGGCAAGCTACCCAAAGGGAAGCAGCCAATTGATACACAGCAATCCGTATCTGAAAACGACAATCAACAGCAAGCGATGATAGATGGGCGACCGTTTGTTGGAATGACCGATAAAGAGGCAAGTACCGCGCTCACACTGGTTAGCTGGACATTGAAACTCAACGGGAAAATCCTCAAAGCCCAATTTAAAGATAAAGCGAGTCGACACTACGTTCTATTTTTTGATGGCGGCACACCCAATCGTCTGAAAATGTGGAGCGCTTTTACCGACGAGGAAGTTGAAGAGGCCACCAAATTGCCCGATATTCGCCCACTAAACTTACCCGGATTTGAATTCTAAAGAGAAAATGGGACGTATTTATTCGTACCTATCGAATACGATGGCTTGGGCCGTCTTAGCCGCGATGACAATCTCGACCGGCTCTTTGGCTACGACTCTGTCAGCAATCGCCTCAGTGAACAAAAATCTGCTGATCTAGGGGTCGCTTATGAGGCTGCATCAGTTAATGCTGTTGTTTCTTCTACTCTTGATGATGCATATAGCAGCCCAAGCCCATTTACTTTAAATTCTGGTGAGCCTAGTAAATTCGGAGTGAAACTAGGGGCTTCAGTAGGAGTAGAGTGTAAGCGCCAAAGCAACGACACTCTGTTAGTCAGTTATCTTCCCTGCTAAATTTCAAGGCAGTAAATTTTCGATATTCTCAACACTTTGGGCATTAGGTAATTTTTTAAAAATATGTTTAAGATACTCATAGGGATTGAGACCATTGGCTTTGGCGCTTACGAGTTGCCCACAATTTATTGATGCAACTTTTGACGCGGCCTCACTGAATGATAGTCATGGCCAGCTCTGTAACCTTTTCTATCACCGGTTCGGGGGCTTTTTCAATTAACACAACCTGCCTATTTTCAAAATCCAAAGACTTTATTTGATGGACGAGAACCGCTCCTTTTGTTACTAAATCGTCAGGTAAAACCACTTCGAGCTTCATTCCTCTCACGGTACTGGTTATAGGCGCAACAATGGCAAACCCCGTATGCTTATTGAATGCCTTTCTGGAAATAACAAAAGCCGGGCGGCGTTTCATAATTTCTTTGCCAGTACTTGGGTCAAAGCTAAACCATACGATGTCACCTTTATCAGGGGCGTCCATCAAACTTCCTTACCGACAGGTTTCATATCGACCCACTGTCGATCTTCTTCCATTAGCCTAAAGCATTTTTTTGGGCTACCCGCTAAAAGATCTTCCAAACATGTTTTCTTAACAGGCGTCAGCACGATCCGATTATCTTCAATAGATAAGTCGAGTTGTGAACCTACTTTCAAACCCAGAGTGTTCACTACGGCTTTGGGAATACTAACGATATTCGCGCCTCCAGATTGACGAATGGCTATGGCGGTCATGGTGAAGTCCTTCATATTTAGATTGTTATACAATAGTATAACTATAGATTAAGTTTTACAATAGTAAAACCTATCGCGCTTTTTGCTTGGGGAATAGACTCTTGAGATTACTAATTCAAGGTATCCCAACTTCGGCACGGACAAAGTTTACGGTTCGTTTATATCCGACTAAGGGGTTCTGGGGATATTCCCTCCTAATGTAACACTTCGGGCTACAGCCCATACATAGCAAGGTCTTCAGAGGTTGGTACTTTTTTGATAGAAAATTTATAATCCGTCTCTC
>JBLIHY010000115.1:0-4641 GCA_047634655.1 Cellvibrionaceae bacterium | reverse complement strand
CAAGGTGCCCTGTGGGCCTCTCAGAATTTCAATGCGGTCCAAATCTGCCAGTCCGCTGTTCAAATAGCTGATACGACCGTAGTAAACGCCATCAACCAGTAAGCCAACAGCCTGTTCAAAAGCGGGGTTGTCGCCGGAGCCAAGACCACGCATTTTGGCCGTGCCACCGCCTCCGCCGCCCACTGTAATACGCGTGTTAGGTGTTTTCAGGCCAACCTCATTAAAATTGATAAGGTTCTGTTCTCTTATGTCATCGCCGCTGACGGAGGATACTGATAGGGGTACGTCTTTCAAATTTTCAGAACGTTTTTGGGCGGTAACGAAAACTTCCTCCAGCGCGAATTCTCTTTTTCCCAGGTTTTCCTGTGCGGTAGCTGGCAGGGCGGCGGCAGAAATAATCATCGCCGAAACAATGACCCTCGGAATAGAGCGGATTCGCGACACGCTTTCGTAGCACGATTCTGGATGAATAGGCAGAACAGCTGATCGGTTAGGCTTTCTCATGATATCAATCCAGGTAAGCACTATTTTTATTTGTAGAGCTATCTCCGCTGGCAATACAGCAGGTAAAGACTCACGTTTGGGATTACGGGCTATTGTACCCACGAGCCAATCGTTCTAAGGGAATCATATCCGGTCAACTGCGGCCTAATTTTTCGCTGGAGTTTCGCTTAGATACTGTCGCGTTATTTATTCGGCACGAGAAGCATCTTAATTCTCGCGCCCTTGTCGATTATTATTTTTCAGAGGAAAACTTGGCTCGTCACATTACAAAACCTTGAAGGAGGCTGCGCCGGGAAGTTGTTCTGCGAGTGTATGTTCCATCAACTGCGACGGCGTAAAGCACCCACCCTTCCCCTG
This sequence comes from Cellvibrionaceae bacterium, assembly GCA_047634655.1. Classification (GTDB taxonomy): domain Bacteria; phylum Pseudomonadota; class Gammaproteobacteria; order Pseudomonadales; family Cellvibrionaceae; genus CANLBN01. Next base: position 3,780 of record JBLIHY010000115.1, on the reverse strand, counting down.
ATAATCTCGCAAATAATCGGCGGTCATAATAATGCCGTCCATAGCGACGGTATAACCGTTTGGCACTTCAATACTGGCGGTCACTACCTTGCCACTGGCATTTTTAATTTCACACCATACCTGCACACCTTTATTAGCGCGTTTTCCAGCGTTTGGCCCTTGGATTTTCGCAGCTTTGGCAACGATACGCTTAGGAACAAAGGGAATGGACATCACTAACTTGACCAACGGAAACAGCAGTATTTCCAGCTTGCTTCCACTAAAGGGTATATAAACGCAAATATTAGGAATATTGGTTTGCCAGTAGGCGGTATTAAGATCGCCCCAGGGAATCACCGATGACAACTTTGGGCCGCGACCATAATCAATGGTGCGCATTTGAAAACCGCGCCCGACAAACTTCATTTCACCCTTGCGGCGTACCGCCATGCCCAGATGAATATTTTCCCACAGGGTTTTACTGGTGCCGGGACTAAGCGCCATATCGCCATCAAAACCCAAAACCAGCTCATTAGCATCGGGTAATTGCTGATGCCAAAAAAATGGCCAAGCAATCGGTAGGGATAACATCAAAACCGACGTCGCCCATCAACATCACACCGGCGTTTTTTGCTTGCTCATGTAAGCTCTGACCAATGCGGAAGACAGGCCCTTCACCAGTAATATCAGTATAATGGGTGCCAGCTTTGATACAGGCTTTCATCATTGGCTCGGCGGTGGCCGAGAAAGGCCCAGCGCATTGACTCACAACAATGACATCGGCCAACTGCTCTGCCACTTTATCGATACGACCTAAATCGAAGACGCGAACAGGAAATCAAATTTCTCGCCAAGCGCCGCTATCGCAGTTTGATTACGACCCGCCAGAATGGGTTTTTTGCCCTGCTCGACTGCTTTTGCTATCGCTAATTGAGCGCTGTAGAAATTAGCGCCATAGATCATCCATTGTGATTTCATGCTGCAATCCTAATCGTCTTCAACTGCAAGGAACCAAACAACATCGTTAACAGGTAATCCCCAGGTCCGCGCATTCTTTTTTTAAACACCGCAATCTCAATAATATGAGCAACAACAAGAAAGATGCCGATACCCTGAAATACAAGAGGAAATGGCACTTGCGAAGGAGCTATCACCGAGGCGACAATCAACAACCAAACAATCGAGACAAGTCCCTTGCCAATCTTTAAGCGAAAACTTACGTCCATCACAAATTCTCCAATTAGTAATACAGTGCGTCCCTAGTCCGAAGCTAATATTCCTTGAATTGCGCGGGCAAATAGCCAGAGGCGATCCTGCCCCCACAAGGCAAGGACTTGCTTGCCGTTTTCATCTAACAAACGAAAGCTCGGCACACCCCATAAACCCGCCTCGTACATCGCCACACGATTTTCTTCCAGAGTGGTTTCCCATCCCGGCTGGCCGACCCGATCCTTCGCAACAATCCAATCTAATCCGGCTTGCTCGACCACTTTTTTCAGGCCTGACTCTCGATTGGTATTTACTCCTTGTGCGAAGGCGCAACTGAGAAAACTGGAGATAAATTCAATGCCCTTGCCCTGCTCCTCTGCCCAGGGGTACAAGGAGTAAGCCTTGCGCACCGGATTACCAATGGGGTCGCTAAAATTGCCATATGGCACGCCCACGGCACGGGCTTCCCGAGCCGCATCCATAAAAATATACATGCCCTTTTCACGGGTAGCCGGCACACCACGCATAATCATTGGCAACACCGGGCGCACCACCAGCTTTACCCCAGTATCTCTAGCCAGCTTCACCGCTCGATCAAATGAAATGGCGGTATAAGGGCTGCGCAGGGAGGGATAGACCTCTAAAGTGAGGCTCCCCTGATCTTGCAATTTCCCCGCGCCCAAGGAAGGTCGATCCACAAGTAAAGCTTGGCCCGGTTTGCGGTCGACACCCAGCATCGCAAGCCGTTTTTCCAAATGGTAGAGACGATCTACACCCCAATACCATTCGTCGCCAAAGTAAAACATTGCACCGGAATAATGTTTGAGCTCAGCGCGGCGCTGGGTTCCTCTAAGTAGCTTTTGCTCTGCTGCTTCCGGCGATGCTTCGCCATATTTCTCAGAAAGCTGATCGAGCGCGGCCTTATCGCCAGCCCACATCGCCTTGCCGACAGCCGCCGCACAGTCAATAAAGCCTTTTGTGTCCTGCCCCGCCAGAATGGCAGCCGCTTTTTTTTCCAACTCTGTCGGCAGAGGTGCCTCATGCTGTGGAAATTCAAGACCGTATTCAGGTGCCACCTGGGAAGCATCGTAACGAGAAAGACGCGATAACAGATCCGGTTCGGGGATGTTATCGCCTTCCGTGCCCTTTACCAGGTGACAAATCACTTCGACATCGTAGCGCTCAGCCAGCGGTTTAAGCACCTGCGCTGCCAAATGACTATAGCCATCGTCCAGCTGATGAAAATACTCAACGCGATAGGGCTGTCCCGCTTTTTTAATTCGGGATTCTGCCTTCGCGCGCTTGGCGTCCATACGTCGCTCGCTGAACAGCCGGGTCATCATGGCCGAAGTCACCCAGCGAACGACGACATTGGGATCTGATTCAGATGCCCCGCCCTGACTTTTGCTCTGGCTAGGTTCAGTCATGACGCTAATCGAACTGAGTGCAGGCAGCAGCCAGATCAGGCGTCGCTTGCGGCAAGTTGGCCGGGCTTAGGTTCGGTGCAGTTTTTTCGAGCAGATTATTCAAGGCGCTCGCTTTTTCAGCGATGATATCGCCGTCTTTAACCGCCTTAGTGATGGCGTTTCCGGCCTGCTTCATCAGCACCTTGATCTGACGTATGTCGGTATTGATAGCGGCCAACTCAGTTGTTTTATTTAGGGTACTGGCATTGGCGGCTCGCGCCTCAGCAGCACAAATAGCATCACGCGCCAGCAGATCCAAACGAATCGGCTTGAAACGCGCAATACCACCTATAACATCTTGGGTTAACTCCGGATACATCGCCTTACCGACGGCGCGCCGTAAGGGTGAGTGGGCGACATAAATACTGCCATCGGCAGCAACGACGCTCATGGCAAGGGAATCTTCCCGGCCTTCGGCAAAGTAGCGCAGTTTTCCAGTTTCTCTATCTAGCAGACCCATGCCCATATGCAGCATCAATGTCCTGCCCAGCAAGGTTTTGCCACCACCGATCATAACAACGACACCGTTGGCCGTTACTGTTGCCGTCAGGGCGTTAGACTGCACATCGACATTGGCATAACCATCAAAACCATTAAGCTCGCCCTTCCATGACACTGAGCCGCTGTCGCCATTGTCGAACAGCTTGATCACGTCACTTGAGGTCACGGCATATAATTCATGGTTATCTGGCGCCACGGAGATAGACCCCACCAGTGGCTCGCCCACATCTACCCGCCACACTTCGTTTAATTCGCTATCCAGCGCGATGACATTACCCGCGTTGTCCGACACATACAGACGCTGACCGTCTGCGCTGAGCGCCGGTGTTGATCCAGTGCCGCCATGAAAAGTCTTGCGGTTTAATATTTGGAACATCAAGCCACCGTTGCCGTCATCGACCAGGTCGAGGGCGTAAATTGCGCCGATTTCAGATCTGCCGTCTTCGGTTCCATCTTCTTTATCTTCCGCCGTAGCAGCCATAAAGATACGGCTGCTGTCTGGGTCAATACTAAAGAAGTTGGTCACCACACCGCCGCCGCCATAGATATAACTCACTGCGGCAGAGAACAAACTTAAGCCGTCATCAGTTTTGCCAAAGGCTTTATCCATCAGCGGATCAACCTT
>JBLIHY010000114.1:0-4941 GCA_047634655.1 Cellvibrionaceae bacterium | reverse complement strand
TGAAAACTCCTAAACAATGGTGAATTTTAATAGACGTGGGTTGTCACGTCCCCGGATGATATACGGATTTTACTTGCATATCGCTTATCCTAACTAAATCTGTCACTTATATCGAAATGTCGATGCGGCGTGGCTCAAGCGGGTATTCAATATCGACAGCGAAACCTGCGTTGGTCCCGTCAAAGTCATTGACAGTATTAAGGGTCTGGCGGTAATCGAGCAAAGAAAAGGCCGTTTGTTTTTCATATAATCACACTGACTGCGTTTCCGGGTGTTTTTTGATCTACAACGTAGAAGGTTTGGTTTAGTGGATACTGGCGAAAGCAGCCGGCTTGATGCCATCCATTCATTAGCAGTATGACCATAAACACGCTGCCATCATTCACCGTCACCTAGCTGGGCGTCACGCTTAACACTGAAACGTACGCGACATGGTGATTATTTCGGGTAATAATTCTGTAAGATGTAATGGACCTTCAGCCCCTGCATGACAGGGTGCTAACGTTAAATCCGATCACCAATTATTGAGTGCCACGCAAGCCATGCTAGCTGCTTTCAAGTGACTACAGGTAACTTTGCGCCGCAATGAACAGTATGCCCTGATCAATACCGGTCAATGCACAAAGCTACAGCTTTGGACTTGCGATTAATCCTCTTTCAACATTGCTCACTGTTGTTATAGAGCCGTATAATCATTTGAAATGTCAGTAATTATTGGAGGCCGTTTGCACCGGCTCCCTGCACAGTTAGTAATCAATCGCAAAACAAATGGTTTTTATATGACTGATTCAGGTCAAAACAGAAATATGCCTTCCACTTCCAAAGGTAAAAAAGAAAATATCTTTGCCAACCTAATATTCAATATTGTCATTCCGACTATTGTGTTATCAAAATTCAGCAGTGAAGATACTCTGGGGGTTAAAGCGGCTATCGTCGTGGCTTTGGCATTTCCAATAGGCTACGGATTGCAGTACTTGAAGAGTACTGGCAAATTTAATCTTTTTTCAGCTCTTGGTGTTCTCAATATTGCACTCACCGGTGGTATCGCCTTACTTGAATTACCCCCTCAGTACATCGTGATTAAAGAGGCGGCCATCCCAGGTGCGTTCGCTCTGCTTACCTTGCTATCCTTGAAGACTTCCTACCCTCTGGTACGCACATTTTTATACAATGACACTATCATGCGAGTAGATAAGATCTCCTCAGCGTTGGTAGAGCACGGCAACCAATCGGCCTTCGACCGCGCGCTCGCCGTCGCTTCTTATCTGGTGGCGCTTTCGTTTATGGTATCTTCCGCACTGAATTATCTACTGGCCAAAACTATCTTGGTCAGTCCACCGGGAACGGCAGCTTTTAACGCGGAACTTGGTAAGATGAATGCACTAAGCATCCCCGTGATCGCAATTCCCGCAACGATTGTCATGATGTTTGCGCTTTTTTATCTTTTCAAGAAAATAAAATCGCTGACTCATCTCGAGTTAGAGGATATCTTGAATCAGCCGTGAAAACGGCTGCGAACTTAACACCAAGTCTTAGTTAAGGATTTTTCCGATGTGGTACGCCATTCTCTGTGAAGACGTTAATGACAGCTTAGCTCTCAGAAAATCAGCTCGCCCCGCTCATTTGGAGCGGCTGCAAGATCTGCAAAATCAGGGACACCTATTGACAGCGGGACCCCATCCAGGCATCGACAGCGAAGATCCAGGCAGTAATGGTTTCAGTGGATCACTCATCATTGCGGAGTTTGCCTCCCAAGAGGAAGCGCAGAGCTGGGCGGACACCGACCCTTACATGAAGGCCGGCGTCTATTCAAATGTTGTTGTCAAACCCTATAAAAAAGTTTTTTAGCGGTCACTCTGGCGTAAATGCACGTAGAAAAACCGCAGTCTTTAATCTTTCGATGATATGAACCTGAACCCGCTTTTCTGGATAGCCCCATATGCCGCGTTTCTTGATATTATTTTTCGCTCTCAGTGGTCTAGTATTATCGAACCACGCTTGGACGAAAACACTGTACATTTCTGACAAAATTTACGTGCCCGTACGTGCAGGTCAAGGAAATGAGTATGGAATCCTACACAAAGGATTACCAACCGGCACCGCAGTTACGTTATTGGAAGAAAACGATTCCTGGACAAAAATCACCACCGCTCAAGGAATCACTGGCTGGATCCGCAAGCAATACCTGGGAGAAACACCTCCGGCCAGCTCACAACTTAAAGTTGCCAGCAGAAAAATTGCCGAATTAGAAGAGACCTTGGAATCTCTACAAGATAGACACAGCATTCTGCAAAGTGACTACGAGGCGACTAAGGGACAATTGGAAACTACCGAAGAAGAGCTAAACAACATTAGATCGATTTCGGCGACGCATATCGAGTCATATGAACGACTACAATCGCTGACCAAGGAAATACAGCTGTTACAAACGGAAAACGATATATTAAAAGCGGAAAACGCAAGCTTAAAGCTTGATGAACGTACAACTTTTTTTATTTACGGCGCGTCAACTTTATTACTGGGAATATTATTGGCCGTTATACTTCCAAGGCTTCGTAGACGTAGGCGCAACAATAACTGGGCCAACTGAGTTGGCCATTATTCGACACACCTTCTCTAATCACACGAAAATATTAATATGCCTACGGCATTGAGTGTCAACCTCAACAAAATTGCACTATTGAGAAATTCTCGAGATAGTGACTACCCTTCCATCGCAACATTTGCCCAGTTGGCTATCGATGCTGGTGCCGACGGCTTAACCATTCACCCTCGACCAGATCAACGACATATTCGAGTCAAAGATGTCTTACCTTTAGCAGACTTATGTCGGACCAATCCAAGTATTGAATTCAATATCGAGGGCAATCCATTTGCCGGGGCCCTGTCCTCTGCAAACGGTCTCGCGCACTATCCGGGACTGTTGTCTTTGATCGAGCGCGCCAGACCAGACCAAGTCACGCTGGTACCCGATAGCAACAATCAGCTAACTTCCGATCACGGCTTCGACCTGAAGAGGGATGGGACGCGTTTAAAACACATTTTAAGACAGTTAAAAGACTGGGGAATACGTACAAGTTTATTTATGGATCCCAAGCTTGAACAAATAGAACTGGCTAAGGCAATCGGGGCAGATCGTATTGAGCTTTACACCGGACCCTATGCCGCGGCCTTTGAGAAATCGCCGTCGATTATTGAGGAGTATCGGGCGGCTACAAAATACGCGCACGAGATCGGTCTAGGAGTAAATGCCGGTCACGATTTAAACCTGCAAAATCTACCTTTATTCCTGTCTATTGGCCATATTGCCGAAGTCTCTATCGGCCACGCGCTGACAGTCGATGCTTTATTATCGGGTTACAAATCGGCTATTCTGAACTATAGTAGATGTTGTAAAAAATAATTAAATAGGTGGGGCTTATGCACTCTATACTCGTCAGAGATTACATGAATCACCAACCCAAGTTTGTCACAGAGGACACTAATGTCCGCAAAGCCGTCGAGCTATTGCTTAAGTATGGAGTTATCGGCATGCCCGTGGTCGACGATCAGCAAAAGCTGGTGGGTTATCTCTCCGAACAAGACTGCGTCGAAGAGATACTGAACGATGCTTTTTTTTGCGAAGAGCCCGGTAAAGTCAAAGATGTTATGCAACACCACGTCATCAGCGTAACACCGGGAACAACCATTGTAGATTTAGCCAGAACCATCATACATAGTCGCCCCAAGAACTATCCTGTTATTGACAGTGGCAAACTAGTGGGTTTAATCAGTCGAACGGATGTATTGAGAGCATTAGTTGAAAATGATGATGATTGCTACATTCATTTGAAAGCTTGAGCGAAAGCGAGTAATCAGCCTGTAGCCTTAAGATAACGATATTTCGACCGTCTAGGATTGAGAGCCCGCTTGAGACGGTTAGGATAACAAGGTCCGATAGCAGACACGCTCCAGCCATTACTTATTGCATCGTTAATAAGCCTTACTCGAATTTCAAGTGCGGTCATATCACTGGTTACAGATGTCGACAATCGGTCACCTCAGCTTAGTGGCCATTTTTCGATCTTCCTCGCCGTATAAAACCCCCAGGCAAACATTATCGCGTACTTCAAAAACTCAGGGGTACCACTTCAGCGTTCCATAGCATCATAAGCAAGTTGTCAAACTCAACTGTACTTTAAACTGCTAGGGAAAAATTCAATTCACACTGCTCGGTATATTTATCGATTAAAATCATGCAAAAATTCAAAGATTCACTGAGTTACCCGGAAAAAAAAGCTTTTTTTCGACAAGTGATTACCGTGTATGGCCGTAAGCCGGTATTGGAAGCCTTACAGAATTCTTCGTTAACCTGTTTAAAACTGCACCTAGCAACATCTAATAATAGCTCAACAATCCTCGACTCAATCTTGCACGAGGCCGCTTTACAACAGCTCGAAGTGGTCCATCACGACCGTCAGGCGCTGTCGAGAATATCCAAGAACCGAAAACAGGATCAAGGCGTTTGCCTGGATGTTTACTGCCCGGATCATCGAGAATTATCAGACTACCTGCAAACGCTACAGCAAAGACCTTTCGCTAGGAAACAACGTTTACTGGCAGTAGACGGCATCACTAATCCGCAAAATCTCGGCATGCTTATCCGCACCGCCTGTGCAGGGGACATAAACGGAATCTTAATAGCAGAAAAAGGTAGTGCGAAGCTAGATGCGCTGACGATTAAAGCGAGCGCTGGTACAATTTTTAGAGCGCCTATTTTGCGCTGCCAGCAGTTGGATGAAGCTCTGAAATTATGCAGGCAGGACTATCGTGCCGAGGTTATTGGTTTATCGAGCCGAGGAGAGATTTCCCTGGCGGACTATTTAGAACCAGATCTGGTTATTTATGTGCTTGGCAATGAAACTCGGGGAATAAGCGATTTAGTCGCTAAACAGTGCAATC
>JBLIHY010000113.1:0-5094 GCA_047634655.1 Cellvibrionaceae bacterium | reverse complement strand
GCGGCTGTATTAACGAGACTGCCGTCTGAATTGGTAATAGGACTGCTGTCGAGGCGCCACTGATACAGATCGGCAAACAGGCTGCCGGAGCCGTCAAACAACTGGGTGCCATCGAAATCGATACTAACATCGGTTGTCGTTGGCACTATGCTCGCCACTGGCAGTCCGGGGCGGCTATCAGTGGCGACATCATTGTCGGATTCCAAATCGCTGTTTAGGTGATCTCTCAGTATTTCAGCGCCACTGGTCTCGCCATAGAAATCCACCCAAAAACGATCATAAGTCAGTCGTGATAAAGGCATCCGGCCTAGCTCGAAGACAGAAGTCACCAGGTTGCCGTTTGTGATAAATTCCTCGTAAGTATCAAAGTTGATTGTTGGATTAGGGTCGGAAATACTGGCGAGTTGAGCATGGCACAGGCGACAATTGCGCGCAAAAACCTGATGATAGAGCTCCTCCTCCTCTTCCCAGCCCGCTTGAATGTAGTCACCATTAAAGGGATTATCTGGCAGGGTACCGATATGATAAAACAATAAATTTAGTGATGCGGCACTATCAAACGCACTAAAATCCAGATCTTCAACACTGTCTTTATTGCCATACCAACCGTGCAACATTTTAATGGACGTTTCGAAACGCAGTAAATTATCCGTGTCATAGGTATACGTATCCAGCACCATCTGATTCATTCGCCGAAATTCATCTTCCTGGGCTTCACGACTGAAAGCCGCGGTAGTTTTTGTATTAGTTTTTGTATTAGCGGCATAAACAGGATCGGTGAATGCCGGGTCTGCACTCTGAGTGTATAACAGTGAATCCAAATCCCAGGGCATAAAGCTGGAATCGAGGTCAGCGGCGCTGGCATCGATATCGCTCAGTATTTCAGTATTAAATCCATTGGCATTCATATCAGAGTTCGTATTCGCATCCGTATTCGTGTCGCCGTAATGACAGGCAACACAAACGCCGGGCAAACTGCGCTCGCCTCGACCATCGAAATTCATGGTCGGCATGCGAACAAAGTTTCCCGTGGTTGTATCTGGAACGAAGGCATAGTATTTGACGATCTTTTTATTGACGTCAAAGGTATTGTCGCCACATTTTCCAGTGGGCGCGGGACTGAATTCCATGGCCACCACCGCAAACTCATTGCGGCCGGAAGAAACATTTTCCAGGGTCGGATAATTGGTGACATAAGCATAGACGTTACTGTTTTCGTCTTGGCGGACAAACATATCACGCCCAAAATTCAGATCGTAATTATTCAGGTAAGCGGCATGCGCTACGCTCTCATGGTTTATGCTCTCACCGTTACTGTCGGTGAATCCAGCTTGCTCAAGCCACCCTTGTAAGGTGATTGCATTATCCTGCGGATCAATGCAATCGTAATAGTTTTTGGCAGAACGCTCTGACTCAACACCCAAACTGACACGCAACTCCTCATCCTCCACAGTCAGGCTCTTGCGGTGGACATCATTAGAGGCTAACGCTAAAAAGGTTAAGTCTGTTCCAATGATATCGGGCTCTGCCAAATACAGACCCAATGATGGGCTAGGAATATCCTGTGTCAGCTGAAATGAAAGTCTAATAGATGCGCCGGGAATTCTTTCCAGCTCCAATCTACAGGAACGAGGCCTGGCACTACAACTAGCTTCCGAAGCTTGATCTTCATACCCCACCCATCCCGAATCCGATTGATTTAGAATAAGACTATTAATTTCATCCGCATCGAGCATCGGGAAGGGGATTTGATAAAAGGGATTGCCTGCATTACTCGGATCCAGCGCAGTGCCAGCGGAAACGATACCGGTAAAGGTGGTCTCATCCAGAATCAAACCATGATACCTATCAGAACGATCCTGCCAATAAGCGGTTTTTGTCATAACAACTGCAAACGGAATATCAGTATCCATTGACAAGCCGGCCTCTGCAGCAACGACCAAGATAAAGTCTTCATCGACATTAGGATTCAACAAAAAATGATTTTCATCGTAGATCGGTTTCACCAAAACCTTGACCGTATCTTTAACCCTAACACCCCTGGCATCAACAGCCACCAGCTCAAACTCCAGCTCAACGCCCTGAGTGTCGTTTATCGGCACTAAAGGCGCAACAAACACGCTGGCACTGCGATTACGTTCGTACAAGGCAACCTCATAACCACTGTGATCAATTTGTTTCCACTCAAAAGTCATGATCGGAACACCAAAAGTACGATTGTCACTATCGGCGCCGGAGAGTAAGACTGTACTGCCGGAACGTACTTCGACCATCCCCCTCGTGGTCTGACTGGAACCAAAAACAGCGGCTACAGCAAAGGGTGGCGAGCCATCATTATCACCGCCGCCGCCACAGGCCGTTAGAATCAGAGCAGCAATGATTAATAGCGGTGTATTTGCCCATTTTTTTAAGCTATTATTTTTCATAGTTTTAACTGGCATTTACCGCTCGTAGTGTGTTCTGTGTTTACCGAAGATTACAGGTTGCCTTTCTCAATAAGTTAAGGCCGATGAATCAATACTATTTGAAGCATCTCACTTAGAAAGTATAGCGTAGGCCCAATGAAAATAGGTCGATATCAAAGTGCTCGAGTCCTACGAAGGTTCTGTAGTTAAAAAACCCTTGTATTTCACCACCCACAGGACCACCAAATTTACCTTGACGACCACCGCGTATCACTGAAAAAACACCCAAGGTGTGTATGCTGTAATCACCATCTACTGATTCGGTGGGCACTTTAAACGCTACGTCTCCCGTCGCATCCTGAGCATAGTAGGCCTCGATGACACGCGGAGTATCATCGGTTTGATTAACCATCTCGAGAATATAATAGGGTATTAAGACGGCCGTAAAGGATGGCGTAAAGGTGTATTGTAATTTAGCGCCCAAGGTAACCTCCTGCGAGGTAATATCCTGGCCTTGAACCGCAAGATCAAAACCCTCATTTTTAATATCTCTCTCGGTAAAACCATCGATACGGATATCAGAATATTTTAGATTTAAGTAAGGTTCAATGGTCCATTTTCTTTTTTGAAAGGTATAACCGGCTTCAAAAAAAGCCGATAGAATATCAGCGTCTGTACTACTGACGGTCAGTGTATCGCCAGACGGGGTATCCAAGTTGAAAGAAGGGTAGCGAATAGCCCTTTCAGAATCGAAAGCCATTCTTTGTACACCAAAAGATGAACTAAAAAACCAGTTGCCTTTTTGATACATGGCAAATGGCATAAGGCTATAGCCATCCGCTTCGATTTCACCTTCCACAATACTTTTTGTGGAATCAAAGTCGACAGTTTGTTGAGACAATCCGGAAACAACACCAACGACCCATTGATCGTTAACACGATAATCAAAGCCTACGGTAATTTGTGCGCTTTCAAAGTCGAAGGCATCTTCCAAAACCGTGTCTTCTCGGCTACCGAAACCAAAATCAAAATTTGCAAACCCGCCCCAGCGTGAATAACTTTCGCTGAAAGTGCCAGAATTTTCGGAATCGCCGGAAAATGATAGCTTTTTGTCTAACCCAGGATTGTTATCGTTTAAATATAATTCTGATTCTGCTAATAAAGATTGATGAATAACGGCCAATTTACCGGATAAAAATCTGCTTTTATAGGGTTTGGGCGCAGGTGGAAAATAATCGATTTCTTGATGATCAAAAGCGTTGGGATCGTAAGATTCACCCCGGTTACTCGCAAGCCCATTTACTTTAAAGCCGGTAGCGCCCAAGCGCAATGCAATCAGACGTGTGGCTAGCCTGGAAACCTGGCCATCGGCAAACCCATCGGACAGGTCGCCCTGGGCCGCATATTCTTCAGCCGTGTTCCAGCGAAGCGCGAATCCGAGCCCTTCAATATCCGCTCCTAAACTGTAGGCGGTCGGGCCACCTCCACTAATTTCATTAGCCGTATGCACTAATTCCCTGACATTAGTAAAAAGAGACGAGCTGCCACTACATTCCCCTCCACCGTCATCTATCGGATCAATACAACCTTGATTAATCAGGCGATTATAGGTGGCATCCGCAGCAATAGCCGCGGATTCTTCCAGCTCATTCAACAGACCATCGTCGATGAGTTGCTGAAGACTTGCGTAGCAATTAATCGTAGCCCACATACCGACCAAAAAAATAATTAATTTTTGCTTTTTGACCCTCATTCTCTTCTCCACAAACCTTATTAGGCTTAAATTATATTTTTAGGATATGACTGAAAGAGAGAGCCACATTGACGAACAATAAAGCGATTCAGCGGTAATACAGTTTTTCTGATTTTTTATTACCAAGTGAAGAGGTTTTAAATTCACATCAATTTGTTTGCATGATCAAACGAAGAAACTATAGGGCTGACATGTTTTTGGTTAACACGCCTATTATTTTATTATTTGAACTTCTCGCACGCGGCTTGGCAAGGATTTTCCCTGTGAAGTTTGTTGATAAACCCTTAAGAAGGCTACCATATTCTGAGAATTACTGACAAACTAATTTGGTGATTTCCGAAGCATTCGTTCTTTGAGTGATGCAAAAATATAATACCGCAAGCTCTCTTGCAGCTCTTTGAATCAGTGATCTTTTGTTCTCAGGTGGCGTTCCTGGCCGCGCTTATTGCCCGCATCCTTAGTAGGCAAGTTAAAAAGCAAGCAAGGCAAAAACGTACTGAGTGAACCATAACAAATTATCTAACTTCATGGTCCGATAGCGGCAGGTTTCCGCATCCGACTGGATCGACTCTCGATTTTTCCGAACCGGGGCATTTCGGCGTTCCGACTTACGATTCTGTTGACTGCAGAAGAACTGTTTATGGCGAAGCTACGCTCAAGACCGGTGACCCAATGTCCATAACTTTACGCGGTGGTACAACGAAATTGGAAACAGAAGTCATGGTGGATCGCATCACTCGCGCCGGAGATGCACCCCTCCAGAAGCTGGTTGATGTGTGGGCGATGCGTAGCCCTCAAGGCGATTTCGATGCACACTTGGCGCTGCTGACATACGTCCGATTATGGTTCGAAGCTAGGGATGCGACCGAGGCCAAAGAGGAAGAAATAAAGCCAGAACTCTACCGTGAGATAGTTGTAACCGCTGTTATGACCGGG
>JBLIHY010000112.1:0-5240 GCA_047634655.1 Cellvibrionaceae bacterium | reverse complement strand
CTCGTAAGCCATCACTTGGCCCGAGTGCGGCTGATAATGGGGCTGATCATGGCGATAAATCAGCAGATGCCCAGCGACAGAAATCAGCCACTGCGGTTCTATCAGCGCCACGGTGTGGGCGTACAAACGATTGGTTTCAATCAGCTGTCCGGCGAGAATCCACCGAGGGCCCTTTTTATATTGGGAAGAGCCGGGATGAAGACTGAAACGACGATTGCGCGCACCCTGATAGGGCAAGTCTTTTTCGGTGGTTTTGGAGGCAATGTTCCCCAACAGACCAGAGAGCAGAGCCGTATGAATGGCGGCGTATTCTGCCGGCGTTGTATTCAAACGCAAGGATAGGGATTTGGCAGCGATGACAATCTGCCTGTGAATATCGCGCCATTCCCGCATCCGGTTGGGCGCCAGATAGTGTTTGTGACACCATTTTTGTAACTGATTGTTAGATAGCTGTTGAATTTGTTGGTGATATTCCCGCCACAAATTCAGCCAAAATAAGAAATCCGATGCTTCGTGCCAAAACTGGCGATGCGCCTGATCGGCCGCCTGCTGCTTGTCCGCGGGGCGCTCCCGGGGATCCTGTATCGCCAGGGCGCTGACAATAGCGATAATTTCAGTGAGGCAGTCGCCCACCTCAGCCGCCAGCAATATTCGAGCTAAACCGGGATCCAGCGGCAGCCGGACCAACTGACGACCAATGTCGGTGAGGTTCTTTTGTTCATTAACAGCCTGTAATTCTTGCAGTCGTTTATAAGCGCCGTTGATGGTGCGGTCGTCCGGGTGGTCAATAAAGGAAAAACGGCGAACGTCACCCAGTTTTAAATGGGTCATTTGCAAGATGACCGCGGAGAGATCCGTGCGCAGAATTTCCGGATCGGTAAACTTGGGTCGAGAAAGAAAATCCTCCTCGCTGTAAAGTCGAAAACAAACACCCTCGCTCTGCCGACCACAGCGGCCTTTGCGCTGATTAGCACTGGCTTGAGAAATAGCTTCAATAGGCAATCGCTGTATCTTGGTTCGATGGCTGTAACGGCTGATCCGCGCATAGCCCGGATCGATAACGTAAGTAATTCCGGGAACCGTCAGTGAGGTCTCGGCGACATTGGTCGACAGCACTACGCGCTGGGCGCTGTGCGCTTGGAAAATCTTATTCTGTTCGGCCAGACTTAAACGCGAATACAGCGGCACGACCGCTAGGTGAGGCAGCGATAAGCGCCGAAGTTGCAGCGCCGCTTCGCGAATATCGCGCTCCCCGGGGAGGAAGATCAGAATATCGCCGCGCTTATCCGTCGCGCAGATTTCTTGTACACAATCGGCAATCGCTTCAGTCATTGAGAGACCGGCCATATCCGCCAGTGGACGGTAAATGACATCGACCGGATAAACGCGGCCAGAAACCGAAAGAATGGGCGCATCATTGAAATATCGAGAGAATTTTTCGACATCGATAGTCGCCGAGGTAACAATGACTTTGAGATCCGGCCTTTTTGGTAACAACTGCTTGATATAGCCCAAAAGAAAGTCAATGTTCAAACTTCGCTCGTGGGCTTCATCGATGATCAGCGTATCGTAGCGACTGAGATAACGATCCCGCTGAATCTCTGCCAATAATATTCCGTCGGTCATCAGCCTGATTGCCGTCTGCTCAGTCAACCGGCCATCAAAGCGCACTTGATAGCCGACCAGACCACCCAGAGGGGTTTTCAATTCTTCGGCAATGCGACTGGCGACACTGCGCGCCGCTATTCTTCGAGGCTGCGTATGGGCAATGGCACCACGAACGCCGCGACCCAGTGTCAGGCAGATTTTTGGCAGTTGCGTAGTTTTCCCGGAACCGGTTTCGCCAGCGATGATAACAACGGGGTTAGCCTCAATCGCCTCGGCAATGGCAGTGCGTTTGTCGACAATCGGTAGCGCTGGAGGGAACTCAATATCCGGAACCAAATTGGCGCGGTTTTGCACCCAATCCAGTGAGGCTTGCAGCCGGGCTTCAAACTTTATCCGCGCGTCGACATGGTCTTGTGAATGCAGGTCATCCGATCTTTTGGCTAAGCGCTCTAGCGCTTGGTAAAGACCGTGGCGTTGGTGACTGGCGACCTCAGTTAACTGTTGACGGTAACGCTGAAATGGATCTTTGGAAGATAGTGTGGGAACGGCCATTGATAGTTGCTAAGTCTTAGCGAAGGTTATCACTAACCCAAGGATTATTAACGAGGCTATTGCGAAGCATACCCTGAGATTTCAAATACGCCGCATATAACTCTTGTACGCACCGCATTGTCTGCAGGGACGCAAGTTAGAGGAGCGAAAACAGGATCGATGAAGTTCGGGCCCTGTCGCCGAAAATTTGAAATCTCAAGGTATTTTTTATTTCTGACTCAGCATTAACTCGTCAAAACATCAATTCGACAATAACCATCGGATTCAATAAAACAGTCATTATAGCGGCTGAGTCTACCAACACTAAACCAATCTGCTAAATAATTGTCTGCTTAGTGAGCGCAATAAACTTACTCCTATAACTCGGCTATCGCCCGCGAAGACCAATCCATGCTAAAGACAGTAAAAATTTTCGGCCTTATTTTTTTCTTTATCATTGTGCTGCTGGCGCTGGCGTCGTTGATGCTTCCCTTAATTGTGGATACGCAGAGGTTTCGCGAGCAATTGATCGAACAAGTCAGAATTCACAGCGGGCAGGAGTTGCAAATCAAAGGTGATCTCTCATTCAGCCTTTTGCCCTGGTTGGGACTCAGTGTTCGAGAGGTTTACCTGGCACAACCTTCAATACTGTCGACAGAAAACTCCGGCGACCAAGGCTCGACGACATCGGCCGCAGAAAACTGGCTGTACGTTCAGCGAGCGGATGTCAAAGCCAAACTGTTACCCTTGTTGCAAAAAAAGCTGGTAATTCAGAGTATCCGCGTCCACAAACCCAGAATCAATTACATCATCGACAGCAATGGCCGCGCCAGTCTCGACGGTTTCTACAAATCGTCAAACAGTCAGAACTCACCGGCAGACGAGGAAAGCCATCCGCCCTCTCAGTCATCCGCTAGCGCACTGCTGATTGCCGACATCTCCGTCGTCGGTGGTGAAATCGTAGTGGATGACCGCCGTGCGGACAGAATCATTAGCATCAGCGACCTTAATTTAGAGGTCGGCGATCTACTCTCAGGCGGCCTAGAACCGATCAATTTTAACGCTCGCCTGGCACTGCCCGAGCTACCAACGGTGGATATTGACTTGTCCAGCCAGGCTCGCCTCGATGTCGATCAACAGCGCTTATCTTTAAAAAATTTGTCGCTAAAAGTTGACAGTGAAAACCCCCGACAAACCGTCGAGCTGAGCGGGGAGCAAATTGACATCAATTACCCACAACAACTACTCGAACTCAGACAGCTGAAAATCGAGAGTTCGCTAAGCGGCCTGGCGCCCGTCTCTCTGCAACCTTTGCTAAACATCGCAAGCATCGACATCGATCTAAAAAAGGAAACGCTGCAACCGGTCGAATTTTCTTTGCAAGAGAAGAAACTAGGGATTGATCTCCGTGGAAACCTGTCCGCCCGCAATCTATTACAAGCACCTCTCTACAGTGGCCAATTCAGCAGCAATCAGATGTCGCCCAAAAAAATGCTGAAAAGGCTCGCCATAGACTATCGAACCGACGACCCGTCGGTCCTGGAATCACTACAGATAAAGAGTCGCTTCAATGGCAGCACCGTGGGCCTGGCTCTGCAAAAAATTGAGGTTAACTTGGATGAAAGTCGTATTTCAGGTGACTTCAGTATCGCCGATTTTTCGAAGCGACTCAGTCGCTTCGAAATCACTCTGGATGCGCTAAATCTCAACCGCTACCTCCCGCAAACGCTGGAAAATGCCAATGGCGAACAAAAAACAAGCGCGAGCATAGATAACACGGAGGCTTCCGACGCCTTATTCGCCAGTTTGATGGCGCCCATGGCGGCCTTTCAAACCTTACCCAGCGTGGGCGTTTTCCGCGCGACACAACTTCAGGTTGGCGGCATCCAAATGCAAGCGATCAATGTTGCGGTAAATTCTTCCGGTCGGGAAGTGGTGATTAAGCCAACGGCTGAACTTTACCGGGGCTCGGTATCGGCAAACTTGAGATATCAGCCCGAAGATACCGGTGGACAATTAAAAGTTGTCAGTGAATTTCGGGACGTCGAGATGGGACCACTGTTGCGAGATGCGCAAATTAGCGATCAACTAGTAGGAAAAGGATTTATTCGTACGGATCTGTTATTTAGCGAGGTCAACGGTAAATTTAGCCAGAGCGGTAGTATTAATTTGCAGGCTCTCGATGGCGCCATCAGCGGTGCCGGAATTTCTCAAATGATCGATAGGCTAAACCAGAATTTATCGGAAAAGTGCAAGGAATTTCGTGAAAAATACTTTCTGTTAACGAAAAAAATCAACGAGCGGTGCCGCGACTGGAGCGATCGTCTGCAAAGTTACCGCAGCGACAATGATGGTAGCGGCGAAGACAAACTTATTTTTACCAAAAGCAATGCAGACATTCAGCTGGACAACTTCATACTGAATAATCGCTCTCTGGTCATTGAGGCCGAGAAATTTTTCATACGCGGCCGAGGCAGTATCGACACAAGGAGTCAAGCCTTGGACTATCAGGTAACGCTCGACCCGGTCGATCTCCGCAGCAACAATAATGAAGCGCTTCCACTATCGATACCCTTTGCGGCCAAAGGCAAACTGCCAGAGATTAAATTCGCACCCGATTACCGCCTTTTCTTTGAGAACCTCACCGAAGAATTGAAAAACCTGGAAAAAAGGCGCTTGAGAGAAAAGCTCCAGGATAAGCTGGGTATCGGTGAAAGCGGGGCTGACGATTCGTCCCAATCCACTGGCAAGCAGTTGCAAGAAGACCTGAAAAAGAAATTATTGGATAAGTTATTTCGCTAATACTGTGTGCTGAGCGATCGCTAAATCGCGGTTGGAGAGCGATCATCAGCGTAGAGCACCGACCTCACCCGATCCAGTTTTTTGATTAATGCTTCCCGGGATTGCGCACGAACGGTCACGTGACCCAATTTACGGCGAGGGCGTGCCTCCTTTCCGTAAAGATGATAAAAAACATCTTCTCCACGACAACGGCTGCGATCATCGTAACTTCCCAAAATATTTACCAAACCAGCGAGTGCCGTCATATCGGGGCGACCCAAAGGTAAATCGCTGATGGCTCGGCAATGATTTTCAAATTG
>JBLIHY010000111.1:0-5404 GCA_047634655.1 Cellvibrionaceae bacterium | reverse complement strand
GCCGTGGACCACCAGGTCTTCATAAGTCAGCTACAGGCTATCGAATCCTTGCCGTACAAGGCGGTTAAGATAGGGTTAATCGCAAGTCTTCAACAAGTTCTCACTATCCGCGATTTTCTGGATAAAGCAGCGGTTCCCTCAGTGCTCGATACCGTGTTTTCCAGCAGCAGTGGTGAAACGTTTTTGAACGATGAGCTGGTGCAATCCGTTCGGCAACACTTGCTTCCCCGGACAACCTTGTTGACACCCAATATTCACGAGGCGGCGAAGCTGGTGGGCAGTCAAATTAACACCACCGCTGCAATCGAAGCGGCCGCTGACAGCATTCTGTCTATGGGTTCCAATGCGGTACTGATTAAGGGTGGGCACTTTCCCTGGAACAATAACCAGCCGATCCAAGACTATTTTACCGATGGGAAAAAGTCATTCTGGCTTGCTAGCGAACCTGTTTCCACTGCTTATTGTCGCGGAAGCGGCTGTGCTCTGGCGTCGGCCATTGCCAGTGCCCTGGCGATCAATTATTCACTTTACGATGCGCTTGTCATTGGCAAAATGGCTATCTCTCAGGGGCTGCGCCATGCTTACGGGGTCGAAAGCGAGTATGGTCCCGTCTCTATTCGACAGTTCCCAAATTCGCAGTGTGACTTGCCCGTACTTTCGCACACGCCATTAAGCCGGCTCGACACAAAACCTTTTGCTGATTGTCAGCCGCCGTTACTGGCTTTATATCCGGTAGTGAATCGTGCAGGCTGGATTAAAATCCTAGCTGACGCCGGTGTCACCACGGTGCAGTTGCGCGTGAAAGACCTACAAGGCGAGACGCTCTCCAAGGAGATTGAGCAAGCGGTTGCATTGGCAAAAATCCATCGTATCCGTCTTTTTATTAACGACCACTGGCGCTTGGCAATTATCCACCGGGCTTACGGTGTGCATTTGGGTCAGGAGGATCTGGACACTGCCGATACCGAACAAATTTATCGCGCCGGGCTGCGGCTGGGAATCAGCACGCATTGCCATTACGAGGTGGCCAGAGCTCATGGCTACCGGCCTTCCTATATGGCCTGTGGTCCGGTTTTTCACACTACCACTAAAGATATGCCGTGGATTCCCCACGGTATCGACGGTCTAAATTACTGGCAGAAATTGCTCAGCTATCCCCTGGTCGCTATCGGCGGTATCAACGGGGAACGTTTCGCCTCTGTTGCAGCCACCGGTGTTGACGGTATTGCCATGATCACCGCAATTACCGAGGCGGAAAATCCTGGATCGCAGGCTAGAGATTTTGTTTCTCAATTCCAGGCTCATTCTACTCACCACTGAATCTCGCCATGTCTCAAGCTACTTTTTCCGCCAGTGAATGGCTGCGTTATACCCGCCATCTTCAACTGCCTCAAATAGCAGTAGCGGGCCAACAGCGCTTGAAAAACTCCAAGGTTTTGGTCGTGGGCGCTGGCGGATTGGGATCCCCCGTTTTACTCTATTTGGCCGCCGCAGGTGTGGGACAAATAACGATAATTGACGGTGATTGCGTCGAGCTCACTAACCTACAACGACAAATTATTTTTTCCAGTGAACAGATTGGTCAGCCGAAGGCGCAGTGTGCACGAGAGCGGTTAGTTGCCTTAAATCCCGAAATTGAGGTTGTCGGAATTAACGCATACCTTACTCACGAAAATATTCAGCAGTGGTTCGATGACAAAGACTTAGTGATCGATTGCACAGATAACTTCGCCACCCGCTACTTAATCAACGATACTTGTCGAGAACGCCGCATTCCCTGGTTATTTGCCAGTATTTTTCGTTTTTCCGGTCAGTGTGCGCTGTTTACCGAACAGTCCGCGTGTTTCCGCTGTTTGTTTCCGGAAGCGCCTCAGGACGCAGCCGACTGCAATGACGCCGGTGTGTTGGGAGTACTTCCCGGCCTGTTGGGTACTTTGCAAGCTAACGAAGCTATCAAATACTTAATCAATTTAGAGACTCCTCTGGAGAATCATCTCCTTTTGGTAGAGGCTCTGGATTTGTCTTTTCGCCGCATTCAACTGGCGAAAAGTAGTCACTGTCCCCAGTGTGGTTCAGTTGAACCATCGGTCACTGATAACGGTCAGATTAACCGTTTTGATCACTTTTGTTCCAGCGATGAGGGCGCGCCCAGCACGATCACTGCCAAGGAGTGGAAGGCGCTGGCGGATAGCGATCACTCGTCCGCTCGAGTCCTGGATGTTCGAAGTCACGCGGAGCGATCTGCTTTCCACCTGGGGGGAGAGTGGATTCCTCTGGATCAGCTAATCCAGCATGTGGCAACCTTTGATAAACAGCAGACGCTCATCTGCTATTGTCAGAGTGGTGTAAGAAGCGACAAAGCCGCCAAGTTGCTCGCGCAACACGGTCTCAATGCCAAGAGTGTTCGCGGCGGAATTGTCGAAATGTTGAAGTCTTCCCTCGAGCAGAAATCTTACTGAAATAGCTTCTAGAAGCTATTTGTCGATTTATTGTCTCACCTTTTGAGTTGAGAAATTTTCTCTAAATAAAGTTTTCTCCTAATAATTTAGGTCATTCAATCTACCAAGGTTTCACTATGAACCAACCCATCATCGCAATAAAAAAATTGCTTCACCACAAAGCGGCCCCAGGGACCTTGCTGATGATTGCCGCCGTGCTCGCTATAATCGTGGCTAACACGCCCCTGCGGACTTATTACAATTTGCTGGTGGATACCCCGGTTTTCGTAGCCGTCGGTGCCCTTGAGATCCAAAAGCCATTACTGCTGTGGGTAAACGACGGCTTGATGACGCTGTTCTTTCTGCTAGTGGGATTAGAGCTGAAGCGTGAATTTTTGGATGGCGAATTATCCGATCGCAACAACATTATCCTTCCCGGGGTAGGCGCGATCGGTGGTATGCTTTTCCCCGCACTAATTTATATAGCGTTCAATAAGGACAATCCCGAGGCGCTTCGGGGATGGGCGATTCCAGCCGCGACTGACATTGCTTTCGCTCTGGGGATTCTCACCCTGTTGGGCTCCCGAGTGCCTACCAGTTTGAAAGTATTTTTGACCTCTTTGGCGATCTTCGACGATATAGGCGCTATTGTTATCATCGCTATTTTTTACACGAGTAGCGTATCGCCAGTGGCTCTGCTGGTTTGCGCTGCCTGTATAGTAATCTTGTTTTTCATGAATCGTAGCGAGATTACCAAAAAGCGCTACTACTTGATCATCGGCTTTATTATGTGGGTGGCAATGCTTAAGTCTGGCGTTCACGCCACCCTGACCGGTGTGATATTGGCGATGTTTATTCCCTTGCATTGTAAAAAAACCAAAGGCTCGCCTTTAAAAAAACTGGAACACGAACTGCACTCACTGGTGTCGTATATCATTCTGCCGATATTCGCTTTCTGCAACGCCGGCATTTATCTCCTCGACGTTGGACTGGAGCAGATATTACATCCCGTTCCCCTGGGCATTGCCCTGGGTCTATTTTTTGGCAAACAAGTTGGAATTTTTGGCCTTTGTTCGCTGGCCATTAAAATGGGTTGGGCTCGCTTTCCGTTCAACATGAGTTGGCTTCCACTTTTTGGCGTCGCCTGTCTCTGTGGCGTTGGCTTTACCATGAGTCTATTCATCGGTTCACTGGCCTTTGAAGGAACGGGAATTAACCAGGTTGTCGATGAGCGATTGGGTATCCTTTTGGGGTCGCTCTTTTCTGGAATCCTCGGGTATTTAGTCCTACGAGTTTCTTTGAAGGGGAAATCGTCGGTCTAGCGGTGTCTCTAGATGATAGTAATGGATAGTGAAATTTTGGGGATGCCGTAGCGCATTGTCTCAGCACTCCCTTGCAAAGGCTTGAGCAACAGCGTATTTTTCGGACACACCGCCTCAGGAGGCGGTGTGTCCGAAAAATCAAAGTTCGATCCCGCCGCAGTTCTCACTCCTTGGTTCACTTTGACAGAGGCCCTTTTGCACGGGCCGGTTTGTGCAAAAGGGTGAGATTTCATTGATCGACGATAAAGTAAACTATTTATCGCCAAACTTGGTAATAGCTCATAGCAACTCAGTATCCAGACACCAGAGCCCTCGCGCAAAGGCCTCAATTAATAACCTCCGAGAGTGATCGTGAATAGTACAACAACACCGCCCCCTCATTTGTCCGATCAGGTCATCGCTCTGGCCGCTATTTTTCAGTTCGTCGCCCTGGTAGAACAATTGGCGAAAAGTGGGCAGGTCGATACTAAAAATATGGAGTTGGCTGTCAGTAGTCTATATTGTCAGAATCCGTTGGATACTTTGGAAGTTTATGGTGGCCGTGTTGGAAATCTGAGTACAGGTCTGCAACTGGTCTTCGACGTTCTCGGGCGCACCAATAGACAGCAGCGCGGGGCGGATATCGTTCGCTATGTTATCGGTATCCTGTACTTACAAAAGCGCTTAATCAAACACGCCTCAATGTTGGATGTTATTGCCTCGCGACTCAAAAAAAGTCAGCAGCAGGCCGAGCATTTTTCGCTAACTCACGACAATGTAATCGGTGGATTAGCGGATATTTATTCCGACACTATTAGCACTTTCAGTTTTCGAATACAGGTAATGGGCGATTATCAACATCTGCAGCAGCCGCGTATTGCCAACCAAATCCGCACTTTACTATTTGCCGCCGTGCGCTCGGCGGTATTGTGGCGGCAACTGGGCGGCAGCCGTCTGAAAGTCTTTTTAAAACGTCGGCAACTACATAATACGGCCGCTTATTGGTTGAAATCGGCCAAACAAGATCAACTCGATGGTTAATTTTTCTTATGAATCAAGGTTTGGAAACACTACGCAATTGGTTACAAAAACACATCGTCGGTCAGGAGCCTCTGATCGATCGTCTATTGATTGCTCTGCTGGCCGATGGCCATCTCCTCGTCGAGGGCGCCCCGGGCCTCGCGAAAACCAAAGCCATTAAACAACTGGCGATGGGTATTGAGGGCGACTTTCAGCGAATACAATTTACCCCGGATCTATTACCCAGCGATATTACCGGGACTGACATTTACCGGCCGCAGGAGCATTGTTTTGAGTTTCAAGCGGGCCCGATTTTTCACAACTTAATCCTCGCCGATGAAATTAATCGGGCGCCTGCTAAGGTGCAGTCGGCCCTGCTGGAAGCAATGGCCGAAGGCCAAGTCAGCGTCGGCAACAAGACCTATCCGCTGCCGTCGTTATTTTTGGTTATGGCTACTCAAAATCCACTGGAGCAAGAGGGAACCTATCCACTGCCGGAAGCCCAGTTAGATCGCTTCTTGATGAAGGTTAATATTGGCTATCCCTCCGCGGAAACGGAGCAGATTATCTTGCAGTTGGCGCGTGCTGAGGCACAAGAGTTGGCCGAGACCGATATTGTGCCACTTTCCCAGGACGCGCTGGTAG
>JBLIHY010000110.1:0-5508 GCA_047634655.1 Cellvibrionaceae bacterium | reverse complement strand
GCCAGAATTTCTTGGATCTTCAATAAGATAAAATCCGATAAGGCATGACTACGATTTTTTTGGAGTTCGTTCTTCACCCCAACCTACAGGCTAACCTGACCCAAATTATTACCAATTTGAGAAACATTAAGCGCAAAAATTCTTATCTGACCCCAATTATTTTCCGAATTATTGAATCTCGATTTCAGTCCTCAACGTAAACTTGAAACTCATCAAATTGAACAAGGTTTTCTTCTGAAAGAAGACCTTTAAGACCTACCAATTCATCAGCAAACTCTCTACCTTGAAGTTGTAGGATTTTCAGTGGGTTGACGTCTTCAATAGACAGCAAATCAAGGCCATATTCTTTTAGCACTTCAGAAACTAGAAAATTATAGTCGGATTCTGACGACGCAAGGGCTAAAATATTTACAAACGCGCCTTTTGCTCCATCTAAAACATCTGCGTTTTTATCTGTAGATTTAACATCAGCAAGACCAAACCAAATTTCTTTCATTATTTTTAATACTCCTTATTTCGGGTATGAGTGATGCTCTCTATGTTTTTTCCCTTCAGGATGAAAATGAGGGTCTTCGCCTTTAGTAGGGTTCGGATGATTTTCAGGTTGAGCACCTTTTTTACTTCTAGATTGAGCCGCATCCTTGGCGCTCTTTTTATTAGCATGTTTTCTTACTTTAATTTTTGGCTTTCCACTAGGCCCAAGTTCTTTTGCAGGAATTCCCTTTGCAATATTTTCTTCACGATTTTTAGCGGCCCCTTTAGCCTTTTTCTTAACAGCTTTTTTTGCCCCTAACATTGCTGCACCAGCAATTCCCACATCAGGTCCCGGGCTTATAGGTGTATCAATTATGTCAAAAGCAATTAGACCCCATCCAACCACATCAACAACAAAGTTCAATAAGCCGTACTCTTCCTCTTGTTGCTCTTCCTTTGGTCCTACCGAGTCGAGATCAACGTCCTTCGTTGTATCGTCCTTGGTATTTCCTTTTTCTTGATCCTTGCCTTTTACATTTTCATCCTTCTCATTTTCCGTCGGATCGTTCGTCGATTCATCATTATCTGAACCATCATTGCCACCACTGCCCTTTCCATCCTCAGAGGTACAGCCCGTTGAATCAATCCGGTTCATCTGATTATTCGACACATAGGCGTAGCGATTGTAACTAAGGATTTTTTGCGGCGCCTGGATGACGATGTCGGTCTGTAACATTCTACCGATCAGTGGATCGTAGATGCGTCCACCCATATGAATAATGTCCATTCCCTCAATATGCTCGTGGGCGGTATAGCCTTTGGTGGTAAAGCGCTGATTGCCCATAATTCCCTGGCTAACGTCTACCTGCTCGCCATACAGATCACTGTACTTATTGGCGTTTAGAGGGAAAACATGGACAATGTCGGATATTCCGTCGCCATCGCTGTCATCCTCTGCAGGATGAACGGTGATAAAAAACGGTTGCCGGGTAAGTTCAGACTCATCGTCCACGTGATTAGACTGCTACGGTCATCGATAACATTTATAGACATGCCTTCCGGCGCAGTGTCCAGGGACAAGCTGACATTGAGATCACCGGAGTGACAAGTCTCCACCGTGTATTGATAAGGGACGGCCTACCATGGCCTCCAACGAAGGCCGCGAGGTAATCTCGAATTTGCCCGCTGGACAAGTGGAGTTACCGCTGTCCATTTGCAATGACACCCTGTCGGGCACAAGGGTTGGTTCAACCACTGCGACCTTTCCAGTGAGTTCTTGAAGCGAAAAAGCATTTGTGCTCGCCAACATAAGAACTAATAAAATATACTTTTTCATATAAAATTATTCCCTTAGGAGCTACGGTAATGGATGGCGGTGGCGCCTGCTATTTTTCCAACCGTCGGCGTTGTATTTTGTTGGCGAACGTTCTACTGAGCGACTATCGCACTGGTGACAGCAATTATTTGAACGCCAAATAAAGACCTTTAATTTTTACAGAAGTTTCACTTTGGATGGGTGAAGAGATTTCGATTCTGTCAGGGGAATATTTTTTATGGTCGAGTCAACCGTAGATTTTTGCCAAAATATATTGGCGCTGGAATTTCGATCGACAAACAGAAGCGAATGGCAATTTTTCCAACAAACTGAAAAAAATTGGAAAGCTTTTTCAGCAATGAGGCATTAGACGAGTTTGGCGAATAGGTTTACCAACTCGTTTGGCATCGTCAACTGAGGGTCGTGTCCGGTGCGCAATTCGTAATACGGCCATCCAGCGGCGCGCGCTCGTGCGGCCGACCGTATAATACCTTGGCCAATTGGCCCCATTTCTTCTTTCTCCGTGCAAAATATGCAGGTCCTGGGCAATGCTGCAGCGACGGGATTATTAATGTCGAGTGGTTGATTAAGGGTTCGCAATGGATGATCGGTACAGCGCGGATCCAATTTTGGCTCGCGGGGGGTAAACCGCCAGCCATCGCCATGAGCGCGAACCCTCTCAGTCATGGCATCGATAATATGCCGATCGTACAGGTCATTCACCGACTCGCCGTCGCGAAGTATCTGTGCATCGAGAAAGACTAAATGGGACAGCCGTTCCGGGATGCGCTCGGCAACTCCGGAGACCACCGCCCCTCCGTAGCTGTGGCCGACCAATATTACCTCCCGCAACTCTTCGTAGATAATCACATTGACAATATCTTCGATATGCGTGCCCAGATCCACGTCCCGAGTCAGCAGATGCACGCGTTCTCCGACGCCGGTTAATGTTGGCGTGTAGACATCGTGCCCCGCCTCTCGCAAAAGAGAGGCTACCTGTTTCCAAATCCAGCCCCCAGCCGTTACTCCGTGAACGAGCAAAAACTTCGCCATTGTCTTATCCCCGTTACCCTGTTCTTATTTGGAAGTTGTGTAAAAAAGAGGAATTTAAAAAAATAAAATTTTGTTAATGGCAATGGTAAGGCTCGGAGCCAGCATTGCCCAGCAGGGCTGTCTTTGCGACAGCCACCGCCATGTGCTATTGCTACAGAAGTAAATAAAACCAGGCATAGCGTCAGCATAATTTTTATCATAATAATTCCCCAGCATCGGAATGATGCGTAATTGCAAAAGGTAAATTCACGAATTTATTATTTTTAATAAAAAACCTACGCGCAACAAACGTGACTAATCAACTGTTGCAGTACACGAGTTGCCGGGTCAATCTGACTCAAATCGATAAATTCATCCGGCTGGTGTGCCTGGTCGATAGAGCCTGGGCCCATTACCACCACATCCATCCCGAGTTGTTGAAAAAATGGGGCTTCGGTCGCAAAGGCGACGCTGACCGGGTCCTGTTCGGTTAATTTCGATACCGTTTCTATCAAAGGGGAGTGCTTACTTTGTTCGAAGGCGGAAATTCCCGGAAATAAACTCTGGCGCTCAATAGAGATTTTTTTCTGTGCCGCCAGAGGCGCGAGGCGTTTATCGATGGCTTCCCGCAGGTTATCTGGATCCATACCTGGCAGTGGCCGCAAGTCGAATTCTAATTCGCAGCTACCACAAATGCGATTAGGGTTATCGCCTCCGTGAATACAGCCCAGGTTGAGGGTTGGCATGGGGATTTCGAAACCGGGGTGCTGGTAATCGCTTTGCAGTTGTTGTCGAAACGCTTTGAGCTCGCCGATTACATCGTGCATAGCGTCGAGAGCATTATTGCCGAGCGTGGGATTGCTGGAGTGTCCGGCTTGTCCACGGATACGGATTTTCTCCATCATGATGCCCTTGTGCATGTGCACGGGCCTCATTCCCGTGGGTTCGCCAATGACTGCAAAACGCGCCTTGGGTTGCTGTTCATCTAGTAGGGCGCGGGCTCCAGACATTGAAGATTCTTCATCGGCGGTTGCGACAATAATAATGGGTTGCTTCAGTTCGGTTTTCAAAAAGGGTTCGAGTGCCGCGATCACTGTCGGGAAAAAGCCTTTCATATCGGTTGCGCCCAAACCATAGGCGCGCTGGTCCCGCAGCGTCAGACTGAAGGGATCCTGTTGCCATAACTTGGCATCGAAAGGCACCGTATCCGTGTGGCCAGAAAGCACCAGGCCTTTATTTCCGCGGCCTAGGGTGGCGATTAAATTGGCCTTTTCGGGTTGTTGCGGCAGTGTTTGAATTTGAATATCAAATCCCAGCGGTTCCAGCCAGTTGGCGAGTAGATCTATAACTGGGCGATTACTCATGTCCAGTGAAGCTTGGGTGCAGCTGACGGATGGCGTGGCGACCAACTGAGACAGCTGATCTAAATAGCGTTTTTTATCCATAATATGCCTTTGTTGTTGGCAGGGAATAAGGTTGTGATCGTTGTAGGCTGCAAAACTCCGAACTAGTCCTGATACAGCTTCTTGGTGACCGTAAACTCTGCTGTCTCCGATCCATCCAGAGGCGACACGACGATATCCACGTGGACGATTTCTTCGTTGTTGAACCGAATAGGCGCCAAATAGTAAGTCGCTGTGGGTTCTTTTATTTCTATAAATTCTAAGTCAAAACGCTGTTGAATCAGATTGCGGTAATGGCCGCTGACATTTGCGGGGATACCATTGCCGCCGGATTTCTTCACCAGCGAGACATTGACATAAACCCTATCTCTCGCCCTCACTAAATCGTGGGTGCTGGCGATTTCTGGCAGGATGAGCGTGCTGTTGAATACGTTGTAATAAACCGTGTATTCATCCATTTCATAAGAGGTATTCTTCTGGGCGCTAACGCCACCCGCTATCGCCCATAAAACAACAAAAAGTAATGAGACTTTTGCACCAACCGAGATTTTATTTTTGCGAAATACAGAATCGCCCGAGTTGGCGGAGCTTATGTGCGATTTATGACCGAATGAGTTCAATTTTAAGGCTGTGTCAGAATAAAAGATCATTTGTTTGTAACTCTCTTGAAATTTTTCATCGGGTTAAATGATAGACGGCGGTTTCAGCAAATAAATTAGGGCACCAACGGCACAGGAATTTACCCAGAGATTTACTTGCCAGTACCTCGCGGTTCAATACAGTTATTTTCTTTTTACGGCACAATGTCTCGAAGTCTCTCACCGTACAAAAATGAATATTGGGTGTGTCGTACCACTCGCAGGGCAAAAGATCCGAAACCGGCATGCGGCCTTTCGCAAGCAAGTACCAACGGGCTTTCCAGTGGCCAAAGTTCGGGAAGGTGACGATACATTCTCTGCCGACGCGTAACATTTCTTCTAGAACTTTATCGGGGCGCTCCATGGATTGTAGAGTTAAGGTCATAATGACCACATCAAAACTGCTACTGTTAAATAGCCGCAGACCGTTGTTTAAATCGTATTCAATCACCGAAATATTTTTTTCGATACACTCCGTAATTTTGCGGTGATCTCTTTCTAAACCTACACTGTGGACTTGTTTATGGCGCTTCAGGTGCGCCAGTAAAGTCCCGTCACCGCAGCCCAGATCCAATATATGGCTCTTTGGTTCAATGTAACGCTGTATTAAATCAAAATCAAAGCGCATCGGCATCGCTCTGTTTAC
>JBLIHY010000109.1:0-6025 GCA_047634655.1 Cellvibrionaceae bacterium | reverse complement strand
TATTTAGTATTTCGATAGTCTTACCTGACATGGAAGTAACAACGTCTCCAGGTTTGGTTGCTGTTCCGCTGGGCATATTTTCGGCGGCCGCGACAATGCCGACAACGTTAATCTTAGCTTCCAGTTTCAGCAAAATGCTTATCACGCCAAATACGCTGGCGGCACCGCACATGTCGAATTTCATTTCGTCCATACCCGCTCCCGGCTTCAAGCTGATTCCACCCGTATCAAAGGTAATGCCTTTGCCCACCAGAACGTGAGGTTTAATCGATTTAGCGGCGCCTTGATATTCCATCACAATCAACTGAGCGTTTTGCGCACTTCCAGCAGAAACAGATAGTAGCGATTCCATCGCCAAGGCCTTCATCTGTTTTTCAGATAATATCTGAGTCTTTAATAATTTATTTTTTCGCGATAATTTGAGAGCTTCGCTGCCAAGATAGCTGGGGGTACAGAGATTTGCGGGCATATCGCCCAGCTCGCGAGTCAGATTCATGCCCTCGGCAATGGCTTGGCCAAGCTTTAATCCGGCATTGGCCTCTCGAACTTTTTCGCAACAGTAAGTCACTGTCTTCGAAGGTGGCTTTTTAGCGGGCCGGCTTTTACATTGAGTAAATTTATAGGTGGCGCATTCCAAGGCTTGTGCACAAGCCTGAGCTTTATCCTTGGTAGTCCAGCCGGGAATATCGACCTCGTCTAGCAGCACCGTGACTTGGCGTCGCTGACTCATGAGCATGATGCTGCCCAAGGCACCCAGAGCTTTGCGAAAAGTATTGGGTCCGATCTTGTCCCTATCCCCCAGCCCGAGAAGCAAGACTTTAGGCAGGTTTTCGCTTGTCTGGTAAAGTGGTAGCAATTGCCCGTTCTGCCCCTCAAACTCACCATTACTGTAAAATTGTTCAAAGGAAATCTTGAATTGTTTCTGCAGCTGCTTAAGACTTTCACTGAAATTTTGGTCTTTAAAAGCAGTAACAACCAAGCAATCAGTCTTAACCTGGCTGAGATCAATAGTCTTTGCAAAAAATTTCATGAGTTCCTCTAATCTAAGTTGAAAACGGAATTATCGGAATCTCTGTGGCCAAAATTCGCCAGATTTTGCTGGGCGAAAAGCAGATAAAAGGCTAAGAGATACTAACGCTTGCGTGAGCTTCACGGATGCTAGTCCGGCACCACGCTTACTGGGAAAATTAATTTTATTTGACACTCGGTCCAATTGATATTTTTAATTCACAAAAAGCCATCCACACAGAAAATCCGATTAAATTTATTTACTTAACCTACTTGCGGCTTTCATGAGCGCTGATAACAATGACAAAATCTATTTTATATCATTTATCAGTGCCACATACATTTATGCTGGATTAATCATCCCAAAAGAATGTCAGACTGCACGTCGACAGCATTATGTGAACCTGAAAAACCAAGAATTTGACGTACCCCTTAGATCGCAGTGACGGACGCCATCTTGCAAGGCGCAAGCTCAGTAGTTCTCGTGAAGCGACTATTAAAATAGTCAGTAGATAGCCAGAGTAATTATTCCGTTGACAGATTAATAGTAAAGCGCTTACTACTGGTCTAGTTATAAAAAATCTCGTTAACAAGAGAATCCATGAAAGTAAGCTTCCCCCGATAAAAGCTATTTGTTCAAATGTGGATTCGAAAAAATGCATGGTTATTAACCATTCTGGATACTACCAATGATCATCCGCCGCTACTTAGCCAGGGAACTCTTGTCCACAACATCTGCTGTCACCAGTGTACTGCTGATTGTTGTAATGAGCGGACGCTTTGTTCGGTATCTGGCTGAAGCCGCAGCCGGCAAGCTAGATCCAACCGTACTGCTATCCATTATGTTTTATCGCATACCGGGCTTTTTAGAATTAATTTTGCCCTTAGGTTTTATGATAGCGATCTTGATGGTGTATGGGCGTTTGTATACAGATCAAGAAATGAGCGCGTTATTTTCAGCGGGTGTGAGCCAGGATCGGATTTTGACCTACACCCTATTACCCGCGGCACTTATCTCCATATTCGTTGGGTTTTGCAGCCTTTGGCTGACGCCGCTGGGCCTCACGGAAGCGGAAAGAGTTTTAGAACAACAAAAACAGCGCGGGGGATTAGCGGCTCTTGTTCCGGGAAAATTTCAGCTATCCCGCAGTGGTAATGTTGTCAACTATTTCGAGGATTTAGGTAAAGATCGACAGCTAGAAAACGTCTTTATCGCCACGACAGACGCTAGCGGCAGCACAGGCCCGGTGACTATTACGGCAGATAGTGCACAACAAATACAGCACGACGAATACCAACATCTCTATCTATTGGTAACTCGGGGCGAGCGATATCAAGGATACCCCGGCAGCGTGAACTACCGCACCACTCAGTTTGAAGCATTGGGGCAGCGGCTCGATCAGCCTGAAACCAATATTATTCCCAGTGAATCAGTCGATACTATGCCTACGCGGAAACTGTTAAACATGGAGAAATCAGATGCCTACGCAGCGCTACAATGGCGTTTTTCCTCACCGCTGATTACGCTAATAGTGGCAATAATCGGGTTTTCCATGAGCTATACCACCCCAAGGCGAGGCCGCTATGCGATGTTATTCCCCTCTATTATTGTTTACATGACGTACTTTGTTTCTCTCAATGCCGCGCGAACTGCGATTGAAGATCGGGGATTGTCTCCAGGTCTCGGACTATGGCTGGTGCACGGCCTCTTCTTAGTGGCGGCTGTTCTACTATTTTTGATTCGGAGCGGCCAATTTACTATCTGGTCGACCATTAAGAATATGATTGAAAAACGAACAACTGTGAATTAATCGAGAAGCTCATTCGATCGGGCTTTGTTGAACCAGTGACTATCAAGGTGCTCGGGGAAACTCAATGTTAGTGAGTAGCCACAGTCAAGGAAATCCCTTTTATCGAGCCGATATCACACGCAGAGGTAAATCAGTGCCAAAAAAACTCACTGAATACTCATTAATTTGGCTTGGATTATTCGTCTAAAGCTTTTCCACAGCTTCTGTGGGTAAGTTCGTGGATAACTTTTTAAAAGTTGCCCGAAACCCGCAATAATAGGGGTATACAGGCATATGCCTGTTTTTTGAACTAGTTATTTTATCTTTATTTTTCAATGACTTAAAAATGTCAATGGATTTTCTCTGAAAAAAGACGAAGTTTTTAGCTAAAGATGACGCAAAAATTACATATGTGCATAACCTTAAGCTAGAGACCTTTTTTACAAACAAATAAAGTCAAAATGTCAAGACTCAATCACCAAAAATTTATTCATACTTCTGATGTGAAGTACTTGACAGCGAATAGTGACTTAAAAATGCTAGAGGAAGGACAATAAAAAAAACGAGGCAGAATCACTTCTGTGCATGCGCCGGAGACTGGTACTTTAGCCTAAATGGGGGAGAAGACACTTGGAGCAATCGTTCTAAGTGGAAAAACCGCTTGCTCTGACTTGTTTGGCCTAAAGTGATGTTGCGTTACAAGTGAGATAGTGGCGGTATTGATATCAGAAATTGTGTACCGATATATCGACACCATGTTGGGACAAACAAGCGCATGAGAACCAAGAATCGAGAACCATCTTCTTATTTATTCACTGGAAAAAACGAGTCGTTCTCAATTGGTCTAACAGACGCGTCAAGGTGCGGTCGATGGTGTGCTGAAGGGACAGTCCAAATTTTTCAGGCAATGTCTTCTTGAGTCGATAGCTAACATGAAAAACTTCGTGCTCGGCAGCTAATTCGCAGACGTAATCATCGCTGGTTCGCAATTGGTCGACTAATTGCTTCTCGAGGGCTTTCGTACCAAACCAGATTTCACCGGTTGAAACCTCGTCAATCTCCACTACAGGTCGCTGCTGTTTGACAAACTCTTTGAAGAGCTGATGCGTTAATTCGAGATCCTCAACAAATTTGTTGCGAGCCTTTTCGGTATTTTCGCCAAAAAGCGTTAAAGTGCGCTTGTACTCACCTGCGGTCAACTGCTCGAAGTCGATATCATTTTTCTTTAATAATTTATGAAAATTCGGTAATTGAGCAACAACACCAATAGAGCCGATAATGGCAAATGGAGCGGCAAGTATTTTGTTGGCAACACAGGCCATCATATAGCCACCACTAGCGGCCACCTTGTCTACGCAAACAGTGAGGGGGATATTATTCTGTCGTAGGCGATCCAACTGGCTAGAGGCAAGCCCGTAACTGTGGACCATACCACCACTACTTTCCAGGCGAACGACAACTTCATCACTGCGCTGTGCCGTCGACAAGATAGCGTTGACAACCCTGCGCAATTCGGACACTGCCGACGCCTTTATATCGCCATCAAAATCTACCAGGAAGACACGCTTCTTTTCATCGTTGTCATCCCCTGCTTTAGTCTTTTTAGCCTGCTTATGCGCCAGCTTTTGTTTTTTTTCTTTTTCTTTTATTTCTTTTTTTACGGCTGACTCGCCATCGGTGAATCGTTTGAGCGCAAAATGCATATTGTCGAGTTGTTCATTGATTTTATTGACTTCAATGTGACCTTTTTCAGCCGACTTTTGCCGCTGACCGGCCTCTGCCACAATACCAACCACGAACGCTATGGCGACAACAAAAGTAACTAACTTTAATAAAAACAAACCGTATTCATAGAGAAATTCCACAACAGCTCCTATTCAGAATGGGGGGAAATTAGACAAGGAAAAATCGAGCACCTACCGCCATTGATCCACTGCATCTTTCGCGGGTTGATTCAAGGGGCGAGCCAATAATCCAGATAAACCGACGGATATTTGGTACTGGCCACCGTCGACCATAGGTAAAAAGGTAGAGTTACCATAGCGCGCATCAACCAGGCCATCCATTTGAAGATCTTTGAGCCATTGCCAAACGTCGATACCAGCAAGACTTTGAAAGAGTTCGTAAACTGTGCGCTCCTTGGTCTGTTCGTCGGAAAGGGAAAGATAACGACCGCTGAGACGATCCAAACGGTAGCCAGTTTTAAACCCCATACGGTTGAGCGAATTATTCCACTTAATAATTCGGCTATCCAATTGCCATTGGTCGCCGCTGAGCTCAAAAAACTGACTATCGCCATCAATTTTTACAAAAGTGGCCAAGTACCTCTGCGGACTCAGCAATGTAAAACTGATCGTGGCGACACTTTTCTCGGTTGCCAATTGCCGATAGCTGTAAGCATCTAGGGCCACGAACAGTAGCAAGCCGCCCAGCAGTAACAAACCGAGGCCAATAGTACCTCTAAGCCAGGCGACAAACCAATGTTTACCCATCAACAACTTAACAGCACCGTAAACAACAACTAACGCTATAGCAGTTACCAGGCCAGTTAAAATCAAATATCCCAACTCAATATCATCCCATTTCAGAACAGTTTTTGCGGCATTTAATATAGATTCGATAATTTACCGATTAATATTCTTGTGCTCTGCAACAATACCACCAACCGAGTAACTATTGGATTGATGGATTCAATGTGGACCAAGATGCATCCATTGGACGAAAAGTAAAGTTGAGCAATGGTAGACTGCCCCAAGAGTGAAATACAGGAGAGTTTTTCATCAAGACACGTCCAATAGAAATGGGCTAATCAGAAAAAGGGCTGGTTGCCAAGATGACAGTCACCCGACAAAAAAACCGGTGAGTGTATTGTAAACTATATATTATCTTCTGAAACTGTCGCATACGGTTAAGTAATTATTAGTGGTTGCGAACAAACAATAAACGAGACGCTGCCATTACAAATTCTGTTATCGAGAAGCGTTGTTACTCATAACGAGTCATCTGCATCGACACTTGTTTTTGTTATCATGTGCGACTACGTCGAATACCCATCTGGCGGCTACGCGTTAGCAAATTAATGCGCTTAGCATAAGTTATGCTTGGCCAAAAACCGCAAATAATCCCAGAGCATATCTGAGTAATGGCAGGTTAACTGAGTGGTAACGTTCAGTTAAGTAATAACTTATTTGTTCAACGGCCTCTTCAATTTTTAAGTCTAAGAATAA
>JBLIHY010000108.1:0-6225 GCA_047634655.1 Cellvibrionaceae bacterium | reverse complement strand
ATGCCGTCGCCCGCCCCGGTGACAGCAATGATCCTATCCTTTAGTAAGTCATCCGGCGCTCGATAGCTTTCAATAGTGTCCATCAATTCTGAATCTCACTTTTATTAATTTATCTGTTAAGACAATTGTTGGCCGTTAAAGGGCTGTCGTGCTTGTAAGATAGGCCAAATTTCGTCGCTATGATGCACGGTGTGGTTTGCTCCCCAGGCTTCGATGTCTGTACCGCTCGGAATATAACCGAAACTAACCGCGATCGTTTCACAGCCAGCTCTGTTGCCGCACTCGATATCGCGTTGATGGTCGCCGACGTAAATAACATCTTGTGGTTTGCAATTGATTTTCGCGCAGCTGAGCCAGAGCGCCTCTGGATCCGGTTTGGTTCGCCGTACGTGCTCGGGACAGATTAAAATATCGGGTGCCTGTGGCAAGTCCAGCGCATCGACGATTAATTCGGAGAACAACAGTGGTTTGTTAGTGACAATGCCCCAGTGCAACTGGTGTTCTCGTATTTTAACCAGCAGTGAAGACATTCCCTCAAACAATTTGCAGTTCGAGCCGGCTTGAGTGCGATAAATTTCTAGCAGGCGCTGGCGGCGTTCTTCAAAGCCTTCCTGCCCTTCATTGAGACCAAACAGCAAGGTGGTTAATGCGTGGGCCCCGTTCGACACTGTCTGGCGGATTTTATCTGAGCCGATCTGCTCGACGCCATATTCGTTGGCCAGTTGTTTAAGTGTCAGAACAAAATCGGTAGCCGTATCTACCAGAGTTCCATCGAGATCGAAAAAGACGGCTTTTAGGGGCATAATTAGTTGATACGATTGAAGTTATGTGGGCTATAAATTAGACGCTATCTTTAGTCGTATGTACCAGGTAATTTACACTGACGTCCCCGGAATTTAATTTGTAGCGCTTTGTTAGGGGGTTGTAGGTCATTCCAGTCAGTTCCTGCCAAGTCAGTTCACTGTCGCGGGCCCAGCCAGCCAGCTCGGAAGGGCGTATGAATTTTTCATAATCATGTGTGCCCTTGGGCAGTAGCTTTAATACATACTCCGCGCCAATGATGGCAAATAAATAAGATTTTGGATTGCGGTTAATCGTCGAAAAGTAAACGTGCCCGCCGGGTTTGACCAGTTGTGAGCAGGCCTCGACAATTTTGCTGGGATCGGGAACATGCTCCAGCATTTCCAGGCAAGTGACCACATCGAATGACTGGGGCCTTTGCTCAGCCAGTGCTTCTGCGGTGATGAGTTGGTAATCGATATCGACGCCAGACTCCTGGCTGTGAAGTTTCGCCACCTTTAGGGGTGCCTCGCTCATATCGATACCGAGTACTGTGGCACCTCGTTTTGCCAGAGTTTCACAGAGAATGCCGCCGCCACAGCCAACATCCAAAACGCTTAACTCGGCCACCGGTGAGCGCTCTTCAATAAAGTTTGCGCGCAAGGGATTGATGTCGTGGAGTGGTTTGAATTCACTGTCTCGATCCCACCAACGTTCTGCGAGCGCTTCGAATTTTGCAATTTCACTGGCATCAATGTTCAAGTTTTGACTCATAATTTAGATAGACCCGAGATTGTTGAAGAGGGATACGTTTAATAATCTTGTTATTATATATCCATTGATTGAGCAGCGAGACACCTAAGTAAGATATATTAAAATTCAAGATTTCTGTGGGCGGCAGACGGCGCTGAGAGGGAGGTTTGTAGCAGTAAATATTTGGTTAGGGTTCCCTATGGACATTATCGAATATCGTCCAGTATGATAAGTGCGAGACACTGATAGATGACGGTATTTTCTAGTTTTTCAGTATTCATTGAGAATTCGCCATTTGTAAAAATAAAAAATTTTCTCATACAATAGACCCTCTCAATTTAATTTTTATTGAAAATTATTCTTCCTGTTATTTTTAGCTATCGCCGAGGTTCCTATGTTTGTATGGATAAAACGCATAATATTTCTGTTGTTAGCGGTATCGGCCATTGTGATTGGCATTACCTTTGCGCGCGAAAATAACCAGCTAACTAATCTTGTCCTTTTCGGAGAGACTTTGCCGGGATTGGCGCTGGGGCTTTGGGTAATGATGGTACTGTTACTGGGTGTCGTGATTGGTCTTTCGCTCAGCATACTGCCACTGTTTTGGGAAAGAAGAAGTAAGAATCGTAAAATCCGACAATTGGAAAAGGAGCTAGAGAAAATTCGAGCCTCCCACATTAACTAAAGGGTAAGCATTTGATCGACTGGATCTTATATTTTGCCTTGTTGCTCGCTGTTGCTATTGGCTTCTGGCAGGGACGCCGGGTCGGCCGCAAAAAATTTGATACTGAATCTTGCTCTCTCAAGCAGCAGTATGTTCAGGGCTTGAATTTTCTGCTTAACGAGCAGCCCGATGCGGCGGTTACCTCTTTCATAAATGCGCTGGACGTTAACAGTGAAACTCTCGAAACACATTTAGCGCTGGGAAAACTCCTTCGCCGTCGGGGTGAAGTGGACCGCGCAATTCGT
Organism: Cellvibrionaceae bacterium; assembly: GCA_047634655.1. Taxonomy (GTDB): domain Bacteria; phylum Pseudomonadota; class Gammaproteobacteria; order Pseudomonadales; family Cellvibrionaceae; genus CANLBN01. Next base: position 3,723 of record JBLIHY010000108.1, on the reverse strand, counting down.
ATCCACCAAAATTTATTAGCGCGTCCAGGCTTAAGCCGCGATCAAGCTCGCGAAGCTCATTATGAGTTGGCTTGTGATTTTATGGTCGCCGGTTTATTGGATAGAGCAGAGCGGCTATTGCAAGAGCTGACGGAGGAAGAGGGGCCTTTTCAGAATGATGGTTTGCAGCGATTACTGGAAATTTTTCGCGATGAAAAAGAATGGAAAAGTGGTTTGGCGGTATTGAATAGGCTATCGGGTTCTCGCTTTAGTAAACAATACGAAAAATGGGCGCCGACTCGTGCACATTTTTGTTGCGAGCTAGCGGAGCAAGCCACTACCAATCAAAAGTTAACGTCGGCCAGGCAGTATTTAAAGCAAGCGCTCAATTACGATAAAAATAGTGCGAGAGCGATTTTGCTCTCGGGGCGTGTAGAGATTATCGCGGGAAGCTATACAAAAGGTATACAGGAGTTACAGCGAATAGCCGAGCAGAATCCCGCTTACATTTCCGAGGCTTTGCCTTACCTTGAGGAAGGCTACAGCCACACCGGAAATCTGAGAAAGTACCGAGATTTCCTCGCCAAGGCTTACGCAAAAGATACCAGTCCGATGTTGATGTTGGCTATGGCCAATGCTATTGCTCGCGAGAGCGGAGACCATGCCTCGGCAGATTTCCTTGCCGAGGCGGTTGTTGAACGTCCCTCGGGTAAAGCTCTGCATGAGTTACTGGATTACTATATAGCATTCTCAGATGGAAAATCTCGACCAAATTTCGAAATCTTGCAAGTTGCCGTAAGTCTCATCGCCAGCCAATCGGCCTACTATCAGTGTAATAGTTGTGGTTTCAAAGGCCAGGAGTTGCACTGGTTGTGCCCGAGCTGCAAACAATGGGGTCAGATTGAACCTTTGAAATATTCGCAAGGAGAACGGTAAGTGTTGATAATAACAATGGGCCAACAACTCTCCCTTTCTTTAATGGCCATAACAGCCGCCGAACTATAATGAAATGATTGAGAAATCTGTATTTTTTCGCCAGTTTAATTGCTGCTGAATACCAGGGGGTACGCCACGGATTTGTACCCGGCGAAGGGTATGATTTTCTGCATTTTTAGCGTGTATTGGTAAGGTGCAGAAGGTTTTTTTAACGCCAGCGCCACCCGGTGATCTTCATTTGGATGGATACCCCAAAATCGCCACTGCGCAGGGTCATCCGCCCTCCGCGAATCAAAGGTGACCTCAATAGTACGCGCTTGCTGAAAGTGGAAACTAAACTGATCCAGAGGAATAGAAAGTCCCATACCACAAGCTTTGATATAAGCTTCCTTTAGTGTCCACAGGTGAAAAAAGCGCTCGTTTTGCCGCGACTTGTCAAGAGCAAAAAGAGCATTGACTTCGGCCGGAGAGAAAAAACGATCGGCAATGTCTAGTGTCTCGGCTTGTCGCTGCTTACATTCCACATCGATACCCACTTCATTGTGAAGACTAATTGCCAGCACAATTAATTTCTTTGTATGTGACACGTTGAAATTAATAACTCCACCTTCGCTCAAGCGACTGCTTACGTACGGTTTCCCGTATTTGTTCTTGTTGAAGCGCCATTCGTGGGGCCTCAATTCGGGGCAGTAGAGCGATAGCACAGAGCGGACCATCGCACGAGTTATAAGGTACTGGTGGCGATCCCTGGCAAAGCCAAAACGCTTTTGGCGGAGCGTTTCTTCCGGTGAGAGTACGTCCATATATTGGTTGATTAAAGCAGCGTCTGTAATATCCTCATCGTAAGTAAACCAAATGTGAATATCGTCTTCTGATAATTTAATTTTTTGCAGTGTTTTCATCGGGGGTTTATTTGTAGTCAAACTTGGTGGATACAGAGAAGTTTTTGCGCCGTCATATGATTTTCAGAGGGATAGCCAAAAGCATTATTGTGATAGCTGATACCCTCCAGATGAATGTTGCGATTGACATGGCTGTGCCCATAAACGTGAATATCTGCCCCGAGTTTTCTGATCTGTTGATCGAGTCGGGTGCAACCAAGCACTGGATAGATAAAGTGTAGAGACGAGGGCGTAGAGGAGGGTATTAAGTCAATCCGCGGTAGAAAGTGAGAGAAAGTAATCACTGTTTTGCCTGGCTGTTTCCGTGCAGACGGATTACGTTGCAAGAAGAAATTACTGACTTCCAACATCGTTTTGTTTTCGCCCCAATGGCAGGCCATAAAATCCATCCACTGTGACTCGAGATCGCGGCCGGGCTTTCCAAAGGAAAAGTCATACCAACTAAAGAGCGGATAAATTGATAAATAATCATCGTGGTAGGGCTCGGTTAACACACCATAACTTTTAGCCAATGCACAAACGCGATTAAATTTATCAAAAGAGGATATCTGTGTGGTATTGGAATAATTGTGTCGATGCACCCACAATTCGTGATTCCCGGGAACGAACATTACTTTGAAAAATGCTTCCGATAGCCTATGGAAACAGTGCGTCAATTTGGCTTCATCATCAGATACATCGCCAGCTAATATCAATATATCCCGGCGGTAGTCATTTTGTGAGAGCGATGCCAACCAATTGAAATTGGCCTTGTAATCAATGTGAAGATCGGAGATGGCAAAAACTCTCATTTACAGTACTTCTCTCATTTACGATGCTTTGATTGGTACTCGGTGGCATTCACGATTGCTTTCTAATGTATTACTTGGAGAGTGGGGATTAAGCTTTTAAAGCCCAGCACATAATTTTTTGCTATTTCGATCCTGCCATTTCGTCAATAATAGCGACCGCCAATTAGCGTCTCCAGATCATAACGCCGCTTTCCTACACCATCACTTGCGTAAATTCTTCTTAGCTATTATCAATTTGCCCAGCTGCTATAATGCCCTTTCAGCAAATAAGACGTTTTTCTGATCATTGAAATTGTTGTTGGTTCGACAATTTTTGAATTAGCGGAAGGATCAAAATTATGACTAAGTTAGCCGAAGGCAGTTGTCTATGTGGCAAAGTATCTTATCAGATCACGGATAGTCTGAATATTTTCCAATATTGTTATTGTTCGCGTTGCCAAAAGTTTACCGGCAGCGCACATGCCAGTAATTTGTTGGTGGCACCCGAAAGTTTTGCATGGCTGTCTGGAACAGAATGGATTGGCCGCTACGAGCATCCAGATGCCAAGCACTTTGCGACCTGTTTCTGTAAAAATTGCGGCTCTTCCATGCCGTGGTTGTCGAAGCGCGGCCGCTCGGTGATCATCCCCGCGGGTACGCTGGATACAGATCCAATGGTACGACCTAAATGGAATATTTTTTGTCATTCAAAAGCGTCGTGGTATGTTGCGCCAGTCGAGCTTCCGAGCTATGCCGAATTACCGAGCAAAGTAGATCGAGGTAAGGCCTGAGCATAATTTTATTTCTAATAAATAATTCTCGAAAGCCACCGATGGAAGAAAATTTTTCGCACTTCCCGAAATGTTAATCATTCGAAATTCTATCTAGAATTATCAAAAATTACCGCCGAGGTGTTCGAGCGATCAGCGGATTCTTGCTCTTTATCAATCAGCGTTTGGTTTTTGTTTTTCGGATCATTTATCTTTTAGAACGATTAGAGAGTCAATTGAAAATGCATGTGAATGCTACCGTAACAGATATTATTTTCATTGAAGACTTGCGGATAGAAACTATTATTGGCGTCTTTGACTGGGAGCGCGAAATTACTCAGATGGTCAGCTTTGATCTGCAAATGG
>JBLIHY010000107.1:0-6452 GCA_047634655.1 Cellvibrionaceae bacterium | reverse complement strand
TGCACACTTGGCGCTGCTGACATACGTCCGATTATGGTTCGAAGCTAGGGATGCGACCGAGGCCAAAGAGGAAGAAATAAAGCCAGAACTCTACCGTGAGATAGTTGTAACCGCTGTTATGACCGGGATCACCCACAAGGAGGGAATGGTACACATCACTGACAAACAAGAGGTAGACTCGCGAATTATTCCAGGTAGCGCTAACGAACTTTCCGACATACATATGAAGAAAGCTGGCTTTAAGTCCCACCGGTAGGTGAAATATTACCTAGATGACAGAGGATCAATGGGGTCAGACTCTGACGGCTCCCCACAAAATTTTTGGTTAAATGACATTTTTCGTTTCCCACCCTAGCAGATTAAATGCCGCGAGTAATTCTTTCTGCTTAAACATTCCTAGGTCGCATCGCATAATTTGCATACCAACAAAAATACTCGATTGCGCACTCGGCCCATCCAGTGCCAGTTTAATTGATTAACCCGTTTAAACCAGGTGCCACGAAAGCCCGCATCTGTCACGATAATGGGCGTGATGTCATCTGGCAATAACTCACGTAACTGAGCCAAAAAATCACGGTGTACTTTGCGATTGACGTAGTGTTTTAGAGGATGGATTCTTTCGTAAATAGTGAGGTTTCGACCTCCCACGGGAATAGAGGCCCTTAATAATTGTTGTTCTCGATCTGTAATCAAATCAGACCAATCAGTCAAAATAATTGGATTAACTTGATCGTGCAACAACCATGAGCTTAGGGCTTTGTAAATTCCAAATCGCTCTGATTGTAGAAAGCCGTTACCTACTAAGCGATCATTCCGATTAGCCACATAACAACACCTCCCCTACCAACTAATAGTGCACCAAAAATATATGAGGGCAACAAACAAAAACCTGCAACAAGTGAGTTTTCATAATTCATAAATAAAAGCCATCTCACTGAATGGGACAGAAGTTACTAGGGTAAGGATCACCATAAGGTATATCTTGAAAAGGATCCGGTGGCATAGGTGTAGCGTTCCAAGGCACCGGTGGTCTTGCTAACCTTTTGAGCGCGATTACCGTTGACGTCCAGCTGACATAGTAAACCTCTTATATCAAATTACTGAGATTGATTGATGCCGAGGCTAGTGATGTCCATGGTTTCATTTTCGCTGGCATTGCTAAAGAGTGGTTAATCTCGCAGAGATATTATTGGCCAGCCTAGACGGTGAGCGTGGCGTTTTAAAGACTCGTCGGGATCTACGGCAATTGCCTTGTCTGAATATTCCAGTAATGGCAGATCGTTAATCGAATCACTATAGAATGTCAGTTGTGTCGGCTCAACACCCTGAGCTTGTAGCCACTCCCGCAACCGAGTGATTTTGCCTTCTTGGAAACAGGGAATGCCGGCAATAGCACCCGTAAATTTGTCATTAATGACCTCTGGTTCGGTAGCCAACATCGTATCAATCCCCAAAAGCGGGCCGATAGGCCCGGCGATGAAGCGATTGGTAGCCGTGATGATCATCACCTGATCGCCCAGATTCTGATGATGGCGAATCAGCGCATCGGCTTTTGGCAGCCGCAGCGAGCCGACAACTTCCACGAGAAATTCTTGGCGCAGATTCTCCCGTTGCTCACAATCCAGACGAATCAGCGGGGTCAGTACAAAACGTTGATACTCGTGAATATCCAACGTTCCCTGTTGGTATTTTAGGTAGAAGTGGTTATTTTTTTCGAGATACTCCTCGCGGTTAACGAGACCTTTATCTACGATAAACTGGCCCCATGCATAATCACTGTCTCCAGCTAAGAGGGTGTTGTCTAGATCAAAAATGGTTAGTCTCACCATGGCTTCTAATATTTTTCTACTTTATGTTTACTGATTTGTATTTACGAGTATGCGCACTCGCCTGGCTTGTTGCTATCTTTAAAATCCGGTTATTCTATACTCTGTTACTAGCCCATTTATACCAGACTGATTTTATAAATCAGAACAGAGTTTTCAGGTAATTTGGTTTGTTTACAGTTACACTCTTTGCTTGTTTACAGAGAGTAACTCAAGGTTGACCATGGTGTAAGGGCGACATCATCGAGTAACCTAGAGTGAAAAAATCGAATAAGTATCGTTTTTCCCGTGTCCTTCTTAGTCTTCGATTGATATTTTAATCTACTGAACTCGGGCCTTTAGAAATTCTATATTTAAGGCAGAAAACCCTCTTGGTATGGCGAGAGTTCAGTTTTCAGAACGCCCCGTTTCATTAGGAGAGCCGCCGATGATTGATGGCAAAGGTTACCGCGCCAATGTCGGAATGATAATCAGCAATTCAGCCGGTCGGGTTTTGTGGGGACGACGCGCCGGAGGAACAGACGCATGGCAATTTCCTCAAGGCGGAATTAAGGCAGGTGAAGATCTGGAACAAGCTCTCTACCGAGAGCTCTACGAAGAAGTTGGTTTGCGTCCAACGGATGTTAAACTACTGAGCGTCACCAAAGGCTGGTTGAGATATCAACTCCCCCGCAAACTTGTGAGGGCACGTCAGGCACCCATGTGCATAGGACAGAAACAAAAGTGGTATCTCTTAGAACTGTTGACGGGTGACGAGAGCGTCAGTCTCGACCATTCGCCAACCGTAGAGTTTGACGAATGGCGCTGGGTTAGCTACTGGTACCCACTGAATCAAGTTATCGCTTTTAAGAAAGAGGTATATCGCCGCGCGCTCAAAGCATTATCTCCGGCTCACGGTCAACTAGAAAGACAACTCGCCAATACACAGCCGTTGAATCAAAGCCAATAGAGTTAGTGGGTCGCTAACAAAACACAGAAAAAGATCTTTTCATTGCTGGTTAACAACAAAATCACTGGCAATTCATAACGAAAAGTGAGCCACAAAGACTTTTAAACTCAGGATTGCTTCCCTGGGAAGACATTAAGCAACTCTGACTCGACCATTAACCCTACGGTCGTGAATAATGAACCGACAAATTGCTAATTAACTATGCTGGACTCTCTACGCGCTATTACACAAGAGGTGAATACAGCCTCAAGCTTGTCTACCGCTATGGAAATAGTGGTAGAGCGCGTGCGCAGGGCAATGAAGGTCAAAGTATGTTCTCTTTATCTACGCGATGATACTGATCGCCTGATGCTGCGCGCCACTCGAGGCTTAAACGCAAGCGCTGTCAATCGCATCAGCATGTCTCATAGAGAAGGCCTCGTGGGCTATGTAGCTAAGCGCGGAGAACCTATCAACCTCGAAAATGCCGAGGCGCACTCCCGTTATCTCTACTTTCCAGAGACTGGAGAGGAGCGCTTCAGATCATTCCTCGGAGTTCCCATCATCCATCATCGAGAAGTTCTCGGCGTACTAACCGTGCAGCAGTCCGAGCACAGGCGCTTCGATGAAAGCGAAGAGGCTTTTCTACAAACGCTCTCAACTCAGTTGGCGAGCGTTATCGCTCATGCGAAAGCCGCTGGCGGACTCAAGCAATCTGCAAAAGAAGCAAAGGATGCGCGCTTTAAGGGGATGCCAGGCGCTTCCGGGATTGCGGTTGGCACAGCCGTGGTTTACTCTCCGGCCGCGGAACTCAATAGCGTACCCTTTCAACGCTGTAAAAATATTAGCAATGAGATTCAATCCTTTCACGAATCACTGGATACCGCGAAGGGGGAGATCCGAACACTTAGCCATCGTCTCGCCGATCGCCTGACCCAGGAAGAACAAGCGCTATTCGATGCTTACGGTTCCATGCTTGATGACCTCGCTCTCGTTAAAGAGGTGGTAGATATTATAAAAAAAGGGGTGGTAGCCTCTTATGCTTGGAGCCAGGTTATTCTCAAACACGCTCAAACCTTCGCTTCAATGCACGACCCCTATTTAAGTGAACGCTCTGCCGATGTTCGCGATTTAGGCAGGCGAGTATTGGCTTGCTTACAGAAAAGCAGCGAGAAACGAGAGGATTTCCCCGACGACACCGTACTTTTGGGGGAAGAATTAACGGCCTCCGTGTTGGGCGAGATACCCAAAGACAAGTTGGTGGGCTTAGTCTCGGTGCAGGGATCCAGCAACTCTCATATTGCCATTCTGGCGCGCGCCATGGGCATTCCCACGGTAATTGGCGCCGTGGATTTACCGTTTACTCAGCTCGATGGCTCCAAAGTGATCGTCGACGGCTATCGCGGTAATGTTTATGTCAACCCCAGCACTGAGGCACTATCAGAGTTCGAAAACCTTGTTCGCGAAGACGAGGAAATGTCAAAAAGCTACGAATCTCTGCGAGATTTGCCGTGTGAAACACTGGACAAACACCGAATACCGCTGTGGGTAAATACCGGCTTGATGGCGGATGTGGTTCGCTCTATTGAACGTGGCGCTGAAGGCGTTGGTTTGTACCGAACGGAGGTTCCATTTCTGCTGCGGGACAGTTTCCCGACGGAGGCTGAGCAAACAGTCATTTACCGCGAACAACTCGCCGCCTTCGCGCCCTCCACAGTTACTATGCGCACTCTGGATGTAGGCGGAGACAAGGCTTTGAGTTATTTCCCCATCGAAGAAGCCAATCCATTTTTGGGCTGGCGAGGGATTCGCGTCACCTTAGATCATCCGGAGATTTTTCTGGCTCAGGTGCGTGCTATGATACGCGCCTCCGAGGGACTCAACAATTTGCGCATCATGCTGCCAATGATTTCCTCCATCCCCGAGTTGCAGGAAGCTCAATCGCTGATTTATCGCAGTTACAAGGAACTCGTCGAAGAAAAGCTGAATGTGGAAATGCCACCAGTAGGCGTGATGATTGAAGTGCCAGCGGCAGTTTACCAAGCTAAGGAACTGGCGGCGCGGTCAGACTTTCTATCGGTGGGCAGCAACGATCTTACTCAATACCTACTAGCCGTAGACCGCAACAACGCTCGAGTGGCAGACCTTTACGACTCTTTTCATCCAGCGGTATTGACCGCACTGCAACTCATTGTTGAAGCTGCCCACAGCCAGGGGACGCCGGTAAGCATTTGTGGTGAGATGGCGGGAGATCCAAGCGCCGCCATCTTGTTGATGGCCATGGGTTACGACGCCTTTTCCATGAGCTCCACCAATCTGCCCAAGGTGAAATCCGTTATTCGTAGCATCACTCTCGAACAAGCTAAAAAATTACTGGAAAGTGTGATGAAATTAAACAATGCCGAATCTATTGCGACGCATCTGCGCAGTGAACTCAAGGGACTTGGTATTATTTCACGCCCGCGATCACTGGCCGAGGATTAGTCCGATCAAATTGAAAATATCGCGCGGGTCCATCAGGATTAGGGCTGCCATCCTCGGAAACCCGATAGTCTTGTTCACTGAATTTAATCCGCTGGTAATCGATCGTCAGTACTGAAGAAGCCCGGGTACCATAATTTGGTAAATTGGCGATGAAAATAGCCGACAGCGCCTTCTCTTTTGCATAACTAACCCCAGTATCGGGCAAACGATCATCTTCGGCTGTCGATGGACGCTCAAGTAAATCGCGAATAAAATCATGATTGCCTTCAGCCATCTTTAAACCTTGACGCAGAATGGTTTTACCATCGTCGACTTTAGGCCATGGGCTATCCAGGAGATGATTACTGAGTCCGTAAGTCCCTTGGGTCAGCGAATGAATACCTGCACAGCGGTTACTAAAATAAAAAATACTGGAAGGCTCGTCAGAGAAGTCGCCTAACAGTAGATTAAAGCCAGCGTAATTATCTTTATCTGCAGACAGACGCTTTAAGTAGGCCTGTGGTGCTTCATCACCCTGTAAAAAATGTCGAGTTAAATCGCCACGAGAGAGAAGCTTCTTCTTCGTCACCACCTGCGGTTCGCGCACATTAGTCACTGCGGCAAAGCGGCCACTGGCAGTAATGCCGAGCCAAGTGCCTCCGGCCAGCAAATCTCTTCCAGCAAGCACTTTTGGCGTATCTTCCCAATAATCAGCAGGAGCCGTTGGACGGTCAAAAAACTCGTCGCGATTAGCTCCTAACACCAAAGGCCGATCTGTGGATGGCTGAAAAGAAAATAGGATCAGGCACATGAGAAGAAGTTTAGAGGCGCATCAAGGAAGGTTTTTAAGAAACGCATAAAGTTATCGTAAATAAATTTACACTCATCAGAAAGATCAATTGACAAATTCCAATTATAAAAATTTTTAGGGGCTGCCCCAGATAACTGGCCCATTTGTTTTTTAACCCATTGTTTTAATTGGGTTAATTTTTTTTTGGCCGTGGTTTTTTAAAACGCCATTCGCATTCCTTCAAAAACAGCGGGAAATGCTCTCTCGGAACACCATTAAATTTTCGCAAATAGCGCTTTGCCTGATTCCAAAAATTCTCTATACCGTTAATGTGATCATGTTTGTCCGAAAATAAAAGAGAATGATTAATTCGGTAATGCTTAAACTCTGAGGTATCCAGTGCATTATAGCCACGCCAACAACCACCATAAACAATACTATCAGG
>JBLIHY010000106.1:0-6549 GCA_047634655.1 Cellvibrionaceae bacterium | reverse complement strand
GACCGGCAATATTAGCTTAGATCAATCCAAGATCACTTCTTCCAGCGCCGGGGCTGGCAATGCCGGTAGTGTTGTGGTCCTGACACAGGGTGGTATCACTTTGGAGGGTGCTGAAATCCGATCGTCCAGTACCGGTACGGGCGATGATGCTGGCGGTGCCGGTAGGGTCGGCTTATACGCTTTGAGCGATATCTCCAGTCTCCTCACTGATGGTCAGGTGGATCTAGCGAAGATTGACAAGGATTCCCTCAATGGCTCCGGCGCTATCAGTCTTCTCAATGGTTCCAGCCTATCGACCACCACGGTTGATGGCTTCGATGCGGACAATCTGGCGTCTATCGAAGTCATAGCAGGAGACCTGTTATTGGATGGCAACTCAAGTATTACCACCAATGCCAGTGGCACGGCTAACGCTGGCAATATTGATCTGCGCGTCGACAACACCATCAAGTTGCTGGCGAACAGTCGCCTGAGTACCGAGTCTGCCAGTGGTGGAGGCGGTCAAATCCAAGTCCTTGTAAACGATCTTCTGTATTTGCGCGATAGCGCCATGATCACCAGGGTCGAGCAAGGTGGCGGCCAAGGCGATGGTGGGGATATCTTTGTCGATCCAACCTTTATTGTTCTGGACAACAGCGTGATTACCGCGAATGCCATCGATGGCAACGGTGGCAATATTACCTTAATCGCCGACTATATTAATCAATCTACGGATAGCCAAATTACGGCTTCTTCGGAATTGGGTATTGACGGTGAAATTAATATCGACGCCTTTGATGCCGAAGTAGAAGCTGGTGAAAACAATCTGGCAACGGATTTTCTCGATGCCACCCAGTGGGTACAACAGGCCTGCGCGCAGCGCTCCGGCAGCCGTGTCAGCAGTTTTATTCTGAATCAACGTCCACCGCGGCTATCGCCTTACGATGACTGGTCGATTAGTCAGGAGTTATGATTTTTCCTAAGCACCATAGAGGGGTTCCGGGGCAAGACTCAGCCATTTTGATCAATCCCAAATTGATGCCATCCGCCAGAATAGCGGTTAGCAATAAGGTCGGTTCTGTCGCAAAGTTTGGGAGATATACAAGATGGGGTTTCGGGGATTTTCCCGCCATAGATTGCAATTCGCTCTGCGAGTCCTGCCATTCCTAGCCTGTAGAGGTGTATTACTTTTCAGGAAACGGCACATAATCCTCGATCGGTGCCATCAGATACTCAATATCCGGTGTTTCACCAGCCTCCGCGAACAGATATTTCCCTTTAAGGTTGATGTTTTGCCACGCAACCGGTGACGCCCGCTTGATGGTTTCTGCCAGCTTGGCTTTGCCCTGATGATCAAAGCTCTGCAACAGATTGCTCAGAACCCTAGAGTTGAAGTAGATGATGGTGTTGGCCATTAGCCTTGCACATTCGTTCCACAGCTCTATCTCTTCATCGCTGTTACCGCGGAAGCGATCGCCATTTACCTGACTGATCGCCCGTCGCAGCTGGTGGTAGGCTTCGCCTCGGTTCAGTGCTTTTTGTACGTGGCTCCGCAACTCCGGATCGTCGATGTAGCTCAACAGATATCGCGCTTTTACCAGACGATTGTATTCGGTAAATGCTTCCAGCAGTGGATGACTACTTCTATAGGTGGATAGCTTTCGCACCAGTGTAGCCTGATCCGTTTTACGCTGCGCCAGTGAGACCGCGATGCGCTGGATGGTGTCCCAGTGCTCCATGATGCGTTTGGTGTTAATGGGCTTTTTCAGACTCAGCTGGATGCGGTCGTCTTTATCCGTACTGACATTAAACATCTGCTCGATTACAGTACCAACCTTGGCGTAACGGGGCGCAAACTTGTAGCCAAACAAGTTCAGCAGTGCAAAGTTAACGTGGTTGACCCCATGGGTGTCGGTCGATACAACGTCCGGGATTATTTCCGTACTGTTGTTCATCAGCAGGTCAAAGAGGTAATGGCTTTCATGCTCATTGGAGCCAATGATCCGGTTGTTAATCCCCATATGATGGGCATTGAGGCTCACGTTCGAGAGGCCCTTGGCGGTGCCAAAGTATTTAGAGGAGTACCGGGTACGGAACGTTTCCCGTTTGGCTTCGAACTTCTGACCGTCGGCGCTGACGTGCACCATGCCTTCCTGGATGTAGTAGTGTTTGAAGATCGGTAATTTGGCCGTCGCGTTATTGATGCGGTCGTTAGCGTTATTCAGGGTTTCCAGTCGCAGGTAATTGGCCTGGATGGTGCGCAGCTGTTCATAGCTGCGATCGGAGATCTCCGCAATGCCATAAATGCCCTGGTTGGTGGCATTGGCAATCATGATCGCCACTAAATCCACTTCGAACAGCCGACTTTTGGAGCTCATACCCAAGACATGTTCGAAGTCATCAATAAACCCAGTGTCCCGGTCGACAACACGCAGCACATCGGCGATGTCTACCGAACGCATCTGTTCAAAGAAGGGATTATTGACCAGGTGTTTATTGCTCGCCGTGGGCAGTCGCCAGTGTCGCTTGCCGCCTTTGTTCTTCAGGATGACGTCTCGGTTGTCTGTTTTCTCCAGATAGTGACTAACCTCGTGCAGCCGCAGATTGAGTTCGGTGACCATAGTGGGTATGAGCGATGTCGGATCGGCCATCAACTTTGCCTGCGCGGTTGATTCCAACAAGCGTTGATTATCTTGTTTCCAACGTTGGGTCTTAACCAGATCCTCATCCAACGCCCGGTATTTAATGACGTCTGGCATCAACAGCTGACCTTGTAATCTATCGGGAACCTGCAGATAGAGGTACCATTCATAGCGGGCTTTGTTGAGGCTGCCATCTTTATTCAGCAACAGTGGGCGTATGTGTTTTTGTGGCAAGCGCCGATCCAGGTTGGCATCACTGAGCTCCTGCTGAGCCAGCAGATCCAACCGAGTTTGATCCAACACTCGCGCCAATCGTTGTGTTTGATCCGCACCCTCGATGCGTAAACAGCAGAACAATGACCGTAACAAGCCAGTGCGTAGCGTGGACTCTGCGTCCAGGTGCTGCCAATAGGCCTCGTCAACAGACTGCTTTTGATTGCTCAAGTAGCGGCAGACGGAGGTGAGATCTTTGGCATTCAGGACCTTGAACGCTTGCTCTTGAACCGTCTGGAAGTGAGTATCTGGTGCAATCTCATCATTCAAAAACAGCTGCAGCACATCTGCGGCTTTGCCAACGTTGCGAACGGCTTTCTGCCAATCTTTATAGACCTGTTCTTTGGCCATCCTCTTAGCGCGAGCTTTCACTTGCCGCACATGATGGATAAAGCCATCTTCCAAGCATTGCTGTTGACGGCTTTGCAGGTAGCTCAGCGAGCATACCTTTCAGGCCTTGAGTACAAGCGGCTTTAACTTTCTCGTGAAGAGCTTTCTGATGCTGTACCAGCACCTGGCTGATGATCTTCTGCAGTGTGCTGTACGCTGGAATGGCAATCTTGTTGTGCGATAGGTATTCGATCGCCGCATCAAAAAGAGCTCGCGGTGCCGCCCAGCTATTTGCCTTTTCAAGCAGATAGGTAACCAGCCCTGCCTGGTGTTCAAGATCACTCCAATTAGAAACCCTAAGTAACGACAGTACACGCTCGTATAATCGGGATTTCTGGTCAGATTTCAGGCTAAATCGGCGGGATTTCTGGTCTTTAAAATAAAGTTCTGAGACAAATGATAGGTCGGCCTGCATGGACTTGAAGCGGGGATTTAGCAGGATGGGCTTAGATTTGAAATAACCCAGTAAGGTGATGGCAACAACCCGATGCTTACGATCTCTAATTCGGTTGATTACTTCCAATTCTCGCTCGTTAAGAGCAAAGAAAAACCGTTGATCGGATTCGGAGAACACAGGAGGCGAATACAATTCTTCAATTTCTGCCTCTGTCAGTATCGATAGGCACTTACCTTTACTCATTCTTCGACCAAAAAGCCAAGAAAGATAACGCTAATCGAGGAAAAATGAAATTAATAGCCTTCTGCAGGCCACGAATAGCTCGACTTACAGAGTGAATTGCAATCTATGGCGGGAAAATCCCCGGAACCCCTTTATGTAAACAACAAACGCGTTTTCGGCCTAATTTACCAACAAAATACCCAAACTCAAATATGACATTAGGCCTAGCTCTATATTCAATTACTTTATCCGCTTCAGGAATATTAATTTGATCGACTGTATAACCAATTTCGTCAGGAGTTAACAAGATAAATGCAAAGCCCACATCACTATGTTTTTCAAATTTTTCAATAACAGTAGCACCTTCATCGGCCTCTCGATGAAGGACAACGGGCACTAAACCTATTTCGTGTAAAAAAGGTTCGACATCAGTTTTTAAACTTTAGTCATGGCCATGAACAACAAAAATTTTATTAGATAGTGCTACTGATATCGGGGTGCTTTTTTCTGCTTTAAGCTCTCCATAGACATCATTTTTTAGAGTACTCGCCAATATTTTTAATGCTTTTACTAAATTGGACTTAGCTATCTCAAATTTATCGGGCTTGTTACCTTCGGTATATTGAGTAAGTCCTTCAGCGATTAGAGACATTGCAGGAGAATTATCTGAAAGGTGCTTGGATACTATATTTTGAGCTCTTACCTTAAATGTGCCCCATTCTGGAGAGTCAGGGCCACCATAACGTCCTTGATAATCACCTATGGCTAGACAGAAATTTTGAAAAGTAAATTTTTCGCCTTCCTCAATTAGTCTCTCAACTATCTCAATCTGACTTTCCATGAATCCCTCTATGATTAAATTTAACACTAAACTTTAGGTGCGTATAACGCCGGCATAAACTGCAGAGTGAGTTGGTGTAGTCTATGCCGCTTTATTGCAAAAAATGCGACAGCTTATGGAGTCAGATTTGATACGTTTTTTATGCATTTTGGATTTTATCAAGTTCAATCCAAATATTTTCACAAAGATTAGGACGATACGCCGAAGTACGAAAAACAGTATTCTCCGATTTGTACATATCGAGAAATCCTTGGTCTTGAATTCTTATACATGCACGCATGTTGGCTAAACGATCAGCAGCTTTAACCAATAACGCGAGCTCTTCTTCGCCTTTTACTAAAGCCATTTTTTTATAGGTAGCCGTTTTTCTGATCTTTCTAGTTTCGCCGGGCTCGTCACTTAATATTGAAACGCAACTCGCAACTAGAGGCCCAAAGGTATCTTTTATTTCTTCTTCCTTCTTCCGTTGTTTCAGTATCCTCGACTACATCATGCAAGAAAGCTACAGCCTCATCTAGCTCTCCATACTCGCTTGCAATGTGGGCAACCTCATCTACGTGCACAGAATAAGGGTGTTCTCCGTACTTCTGGTCGCCGTGTGCAATAATGGCGAATTCCTTTGCTTTATTTTTCACGCGATACTCCTTTCATGGCCTCCCGTTAAGATGACCGCCTAAAGGGCGAGCAACTTGTTGCGAGTCCAGCGCACACAGTGCGCGAGCTTTGAGGCGTTTGTTATGAGCACAACTGCCCCGATTAAACTACTGGCACACCACCTTAAGAACGCTGACCTAAAAGCTGGATGCCGCCCAAAATTTAGCGCGGAGAACGAAGGCAACAAAAGATGAGTAAGCACTTGACTAGACTAAACTGAGAAGAACAAAGCCAAAGTAAAATGTAGCTCGCACTAATCTCTTTGCTGTCAGCTGGATGTGTTTGTTAGCTGTTTTTTTCTTCGTTTCCATAGCCATCCAGCAACTGGAATTAGAATAGCCGCCCACAACCATTGCCAATTATTCTTAAAGAACATGCCGAATTTTTGTGTTGCGGTAACATTAACCTCGATAATTTTGCTAAATGTTCTAATTGCACGTGGGGTGCTATGCCCATCAATTTCTAGAAGAGCTGTTAATGTAAGGTGCAATCTATGTTGACCTTCTTCCTTTGGATATATCTCCCATTTCCATTCCGTACGTTGACTCTTTGAAACCGCCTGTGTTTCAGGTGTTATTGCTGATATTTGAAACATATAGCCAGAAAGGTGAGCTTCCATTCTATTGCTTACTTTAATAGTAGCTCCTATCCTTTCGCCTTCCTCGATAATCGACTGTTTAATTACATCCACCGTCTCAGAGAGACTCAAGATCAGCTGAATCTGTGGTCTATCATCTATGTTAATAGTTGCAGGAGCATTGAATGCTATTGTTGCAAATTCCATTTCGTTTAACAGATTATCTACGTTATTCGACGGAAGCGGAGGGGCTATTGATTCCATGCTTTGCAACGGCATCATGCTTTCGTTTGTGCCCAGCATGAAAAGTGAGGATACAGAAACTAGGCCTGCAAAAAGCACCAAGACCCCGATCCCTATTTTCCATTTTAGTGTCATAGGCTCCTCAGACAGCTAACGCTTTAAGCAGCGGACCAAAAACGCAGTTTTTGTGTCCGACTGCTTAACTTGTTATATTTATTTATGACTGCCATCACACATTGGTTGCGACGTTGTGCTTTTACAGCCACAAAAGAAAACCTTTTTAGATTCTTTGGCCTCATACTTTACTGGCGTGAAATCTGTACCTTTATGA
>JBLIHY010000105.1:0-6721 GCA_047634655.1 Cellvibrionaceae bacterium | reverse complement strand
AGGTTATTTGGATGCAGATGGCTTCCTCACCATCGTAGATCGCTATTCGCGCTTTGCCAAATTGGGTGGAGAAATGGTGAGTTTAACAATGGTCGAATCGAAAGTTATCGATGCGATTGGGCATATACATCCTGAAATGAACGATGTCGAGGTGATGGCTGTCAATGTATCAGACGAAAAAAAAGGTGAGAAAATTATCCTGTTAACCGAGCTGACTATTGACCAAGCGTCCATCAAGGAAGTTATGCTCGTGAACGGGTGTAATCCACTGGCAATTCCATCCGCGGTAGTTGCTGTTGAACAATTACCTAAACTCGGATCCGGCAAGGCGGATTTTGCTAATGCCAAACGCCTTGCTTCGACAGTAATGACCACTAACCCAGAATGACCACTAACCCAGCTTTCCTTAGGAGCACTTAACGATGAAAATCAAAGCGGCAATTTTAACTGAAATGGGCTTAGATGCGCCTTATGAAAAATCGCAGCCACTGCAAATTCAGGAAATTGAATTAGATCCACCGGGGTTCGGAGAGATAACTGTCAAGATTGCCGCGGCGGGATTGTGTCACTCGGACTTATCGGTGATTGAAGGCAATCGACCAAGACCGATGCCGATGGTACTTGGACACGAAGCTTCCGGTATTGTCGAAGCTGTCGGCGACCATGTCGACGATCTCGAGGTCGGCGATCATGTAGTCATGGTCTTTGTCCCCAGCTGTGGCCATTGTCTACCTTGTTCTACCGGCAGACCGGCATTGTGCGAACCCGGTGCAGAATCCAATAATTCAGGTAGTTTGCTCTCTGGTGAAAGACGTTTGCACAGCCAAGGTAAGGCTATAAACCATCATTTAGGTGTTTCCGCCTTTGCGGAATACGCCACCGTCTCTCGGCATTCAGTCGTTAAAATTGATAAATCACTACCGCTGGTTGAGGCCGCACTATTTGGGTGTGCGGTGTTGACGGGCGTCGGTGCCGTTATCAACACGGCGTCAATTACAGCGGGCGTTTCAGTGGCGGTTATTGGTCTCGGGGGGGTAGGTCTTTCGTCACTACTTGGCGCGAGAGCGGCCGGCGCCGGGCAAATTGTTGCCATTGACCTGGACGATAATAAACTCGACCTAGCTAAGGAATTGGGGGCTACCTACTGCGTGAATGCAGGCAGTGAAGATTGTATCGACGAAGTAAAGACCTTGACCCACGGAGGTGTCGATTTCGCTTTTGAGTTGGCGGGATCCGTTCCTGCATTGGAACTTGCTTACAATATCACTCGACGCGGAGGCACCACAGTGACTGCTGGCTTACCTCATCCCGACAAACGCCTGAGTATTTCACCGGTGCAACTGGTGGCGGAGGAACGCACGCTAAAAGGTAGTTATATCGGTACATCGGTTCCCTCCAGAGATTTACCCAGATACATTCAGCTTTATCTGGATGGACGTCTGCCCGTCGACAAACTGATGAGTGGACAAATGCCTTTGAAGGATATTAATAAGGGCTTCGATTTACTGGCAAAAGGCAAAGTTGTGCGTCAGATTATTACCATGGACAGTTAATAATTACAGGAATTTCTGATCAGTTTAGAGATTCCTGTAAGAAAAATAAAAATCGAATTTTTGTTTTCGATCGAAGATTAATTCATGGATGAATTAATCAGAGTATTCTTAACAGCATTGTCAGGTGCCTATCGACTACCGCTGGGCTAGTAGCCGCTCGAGCGACCATATTTTTTAGAGAAAATTGATGAACGCTATTGATGCATTGAGAGTACGGAAATCTGTACGTGCGTTTACTAAACGGGCGGTAAGTGATGAACAGCTTAGGCAAATGCTCGATGCATCGAGCCACGCGCCATCGGGCGTCAATACACAACCCTGGCAAGTGGCCGTTCTGCGTAATAAAACCAAAGATCGTCTGTGTTCTCAAATAGAGGGGGCATTTAGGGAGGGCAAAAAATCTAACAAAGACTACGAGTACTATCCGACAGAATGGCGTGAACCCTATCTCAGCCGGCGCAAGGCTTGTGGTCTCGCGCTTTACTCTGCGCTGAATATTTCCAAGGAGGATGTCCAGCGGCGACAAGATCAATGGGCGGCAAATTATCGCGCCTTTGATGCGCCTGTGATGCTGTTGTTCTTTATCGACCGCACCATGGGCAGGGGTTCTTATCTAGACTATGGCATGTTTTTACAAGCCTTGATGCTGGCCGCTGTCGATTTAGGCCTCAGTACTTGTTCACAGGCGGCGCTTGCGGAATATCCGGACATTGTTCGCGAGGCTCTGGATTACGATGAGTCAATGTTATTGCTCTGCGGGATGGCCGTCGGATACGAAGACACCTCGGCGCCGGTAAACAATTACCGCACAGAGCGTGAACCGCTGGAGAATTTTACCCGTTTTTTCCCCTGAGCTTACGCTGTCGCTGCGCTTCCTTCTTGCGGCGCTGGTTTTCTCGGACCTCGATTAGCTCCTTCTCAATATGCTCTGGAGTTTCCAGCGATAAAGCTCCCAGATTTCCGGATCGGAAATCGTGGATTAATATTTCTGCAGCTTTGTGCAGGTTGACGCTTCCTCCCGCTTGCCGCGTCCCGCGCCGCGCTCCAATGGCCTCCAGGCAATCGACAGCGTTCTTTGGAAAATTTTTGAATTGATAGCGCTCCTGCAGGGAGTTCGGGTAGTGCTCAAGCAAGTATTCCGCAGCGTAATCGCCAATATCTTCGAAAGTTACTGCGGTATTTTTGATGGCCCCGGTAATGGCCAAACGGTAGCCACTGTTAGGGTTTTCAATACGGGGCCAGAGTATTCCCGGCGTGTCGTGCAGGGTTATTTGATTATCCACGCGAATCTTCTGCTGTCGCTTGGTGATGGCCGGCTCATCGCCAACCTTGGCAATGTTGCGTCCGACCAGGGCGTTGATCAGCGTCGATTTGCCGACATTGGGAATCCCGAGGACCATGGCCTGGGTGGCTCGGACGTCGGATATTGCGCGAGGTGTCATTGTTCGACAGAGTCTGGAGATTTTTTCCAGGTTTGATGGCTGATCCTTGTGGTAAGCCAGAGTTTGAATGTTGGTTTTTTGTTCAAAATAAATCTGCCAGCTTTCGGTATACGATGCATCGGCCAGATCCGATTTGTTCAGAATTATCAGCGTCGGTTTTTCTTGCCGCCACTGGGCGATGATTGGGTTCTGGCTGCTAAACGGTAGGCGCGCATCGACCAGTTCAATGATGAGATCAATATGCTTGAGGGTTTGTAGGATATCTTTGCGGGCTTTGTGCATATGGCCCGGATACCAATTAATTGTCATAGAGTTGCGCCAGAATCCTCAAAGGTTAAATCGTTCAGGTGAGGAGTGGAGTCTCCCCGAAGAATTTTAATCAACGCTTTTTTCACTCAACGGATACTAGTTGAGGGCCAAAATGCTCTAGGATAAATTGCCATTTCCGAGAGCGGCTCAACTGCTTGATTTGATATTCCCTTTGGCTAGCGCTGCTGCGGGTGTGCCCGCTTTCAAGATATTGTAAAGCTTGGGGCCAGCGTCCATAAAAAAATTTAGCGCCGCGCTTATTTCGATGCAGCTGCCAGCGCTTGCAAATATTTTTAGTGATTCCAGTATACAAGCGGCCATCGCTGGCAAGTAAGATATAAATCTGCCAATTATTTTTTAATGTGTTCAATTAGTATATCTCTTGCCAGATTAATTTGAGCGGCCAGATAATCGCTTCCCCCTCGGTCGGGGTGGATTTTCTGCATCAGTTCCCGGTGACGCTTGGTAATTCGTCCGGCATCGACCAATTCGTCTAAACCAAAGATTTCCTTGGCCTGTTGAACGGTCATTTTATCCGTAAAACCGCTGGAAGATGCTTTTGACTCCCCCTGGGATTTGGCTCGCGCTTGTTCAGTGAATGACTTTGCGGATTTCCAAAACTGAATTGTGGGCAACAGGCGAATGGCCAGGGCCGAGAGTTTGATAACAAAAGGGATCAATGCAGCAATACCCGCTGTTATCCAGTGTACTTTTCCAGTAAACACAAGCCCCAGCAGGATAATCATCAACAGAGAGAAGCCGTATATGAATATCTGCTTGTTTTTTTGTGCTTTCGGCTGCCTGCGGATATCGCGAATGGCCAAAAAAGCAAGAGCAATGGCTATAGTTATAATCAGTAAACGTATATGCATAGGTTTCAGTGACGGTTTAAAAATTTGTAAAAACGATGGCTATCTAAAATACTAGTCGTCGCTAATGATTGAAAAAAAATCTAACTGTATGTTCAATGGCGTCAGGTATTGCCGTTCTTCTACTAAAGTTCGATAGGTGAGTGGGTGCTCCTCGAGCCATCCATCGGCGAATTGCAAGGTGACTAGCCGATGGTCTAGGGTAACTTCGGGTAGGGCAACATTGTCTTCTCGACGACGGTTTAACAGAATTGCAAGGCGAAAGCAGGCGAAGTAAGCAGCTAGGTATTTCTGAGTTTCTGCCAGTGCCACAAGCCGGCTGGAGCGAATTTTGCGCCGATGAGACCCGATGAATATTGCCATTAGCTCCTGCTCAAAACGACTAAAACCGGCGAGATCGCTGTGTTGTAAAAGGTAAGCCCCATGGTGGTGGTAACCGGAGTGGGAAATGCTCAAACCAATTTCATGAAGCAGCGCTGCCCAGCGCAGTGCTTTTTCAATGTCGACGCCACTGGCGATGGGAGTAGCTAACCCCCGAATAAACTTTTGCAGTGTTTGATTAACGCGCGCTGCCTGGGTCTTGTCCACCTGATATTGTTCCATCATTTTCTCAACCGTTTTATCTCTCATGTCCCTCGCGGAGAGTCTGCCCAGAGTGTCGTATATAAGACCTTCTTTTAAGGTGGTATTTACGACGTGGATTTCGTCCAGTTGTAGTTGGTCAAAAATGGCCTTCAGAATTACGATACCCGCGGGCAATACATTGAGGCGCCGATTGGAAATATCGTCAGCGCCACTGACTTCGCTAATACTATTGCCCTGGCGCAAGTGGCCTACTAAAATATCTAGGCCATCGCGAGTAATCACTCCGCTGATAACATCCTTTGGCATCAGATCCGCTATAGCGCGCATAGTGCCCGAACTACCCGCGACAATATCCCAGCCGCGTCGGCGATACCGTTGAGTAATTATCTCCAGTTCCAGGCAAGTCGCGTAGTAGGCTTCGTTAATTTGTTTATTGTTAATAGGCTGAGCTGTTCGATTTTCGCGATGAGTAAAAAAGCGATCGCTGTAGGTGACGCAGCCAATGCTCAAACTCTCCATTAGAGTATTGTTTTGAGCGCCAATAATGAATTCAGTGCTACCACCACCGATGTCGATAATCAGCGGCCGGCCTTTGTCCTTGCTTATATCGTGTGCCACGCCTAGATAGATTAGCCGAGCTTCCTCGTAGCCGGAAATGATATCTATAGAATGTCCCAACGCCGCTTCGGCTTCCCGAATAAACTGGCCAGCATTTTCGGCTCTGCGCAGAGCTTTGGTGCCAACTACCCGGACTTGTTCCGGGGGTATGTCGCGAATGCGTTCTTGAAAACAACTTAAACAGTGCAGGGCGCGAGCCTGGGCCTCTTCAGAGAGTGAATGATTTTGCCGCAAGCCAATGGCAATTTGTACCATTTCTTTCACTCGATCCACGGTTTCCAATACGCCATTGTTAACACTGACGATCAATAGATGAAAACTGTTTGAGCCGAGATCAATAGCGGCAAAGTAGGGAGAGGCTGACTGGTTTTTGAATTCTGAGGGCATACAAGATGTGAGATTGAGCGGCAATTGCGGCCTCATGGTAAACCATAGATACGCATACATCTACTTGTCATTAAGTGCCGAATCCAATGTGTTGAAATAATTCGATTATTTCTTCATAGTCCTCCTCTCGTCACCGTACACAGTTTTTTGATTATCTAAGATTAGTCAGTTGAATCCATGAACGAAGACCACACGCGCACTATTTTCGATATCACTGTGTTCGAAAATACTCACCCGGATATTCGTCGCATCAAGCGAAAAGTTGGCGACGCTACCATCCATGGAAATCCACTAATTTGATGATTGATTATCTCAATGTTCACCCACCCAAAAAACGCTGGCGCATTTTGGATGTTGGTTGTGGTTGGGGAATTAGTGGTATTTATTGTGCAAAAAACTTTGCTGCCAAAGTCACTGGTTTAGATGCAGACGACACGGCTTTTGCTTTCCTCGATTTCCACGCTGAGCTCAACGGCGTCAAAGTGATAACATTGAAAAGTCGGTTCGAAAAAATGACGGTGGCCAGATTGGCCGATTACGATATGATCATCGGTTCCGACATTTGTTTTTGGGATGAAGTGACCAACGCGCTCTACCATATGATCAATCGCGCCCGCAGATTAGGGATTAAACGCGTTGTTATTGCCGATCCTGGGCGTAGCCCTTTCCGCCAAATGGCGGAGAAATACCAAGAAAAACACGAAGTCGTCTACGATAACTGGTCGTTTCCTCATCCAATCAATATCTCCGGCCTGGTGTTGGACGTTCGTTTCTAAAATCTCTGTCAACCAGAATTCTCAAAGAGTGTATTATGTTTTTCCGAAATCCCGCCAAAGAAAAAATGCCAACCCAACAGCAAGTGCTTCCCGGTCGTGAAGATGCGATACTAATCACCAATGAGCATGCGGTATTAAAAACCCCGTTGCAGCCGCCTTACCCAAACGGTAATGAACAGATT
>JBLIHY010000104.1:0-6973 GCA_047634655.1 Cellvibrionaceae bacterium | reverse complement strand
AAGTCGCCATTGATAGTAAATAAGTCCGCGATTTGAGAATTAGAATCTGCGATGGCTTGATTGACCGTAAAGTCATTAATCGGCCGATCTAGATAGCCTAGAGAAGCTAGCTGTTCTTCAGCCAGAGCAGCACTCTGGCTGGTGACATTAACAATATTGGATTCTTCATAATTTTTCGATCGAAATAGGTAACGATTAACGGATAGAGAAATAGTGGCTAAATCGACGAAAGCGATCGAGCTCACCAATTTATTTTTAATAATTTAGATTAATTATGATTTATAACCAATTGTTTTAATTATTAAAAAATATCCTAAGCACCTAAGAGAATCAAGTGCTCGGACAAAACCTGTGTATAGTCCCACTTAATAGGCACAATAAGCACATTCTTCCCCCACTCTATCCGTAACTCGGTCAATGCGTAACCTTCATATTTATAAGCTTACTATTTTAGATAGGGTCGCCCTTCGGTATGATCGCCAGCTTGCGACTATTACCCTCGCTCTTCAAAGATTCAATAACCGCTCCTGAGGATCACTCATGATTGAGCTTTCAGCATTAACCGCCATTTCACCCATCGATGGACGCTACGCCTCCAAAACTGTCTGTTATCGCAGTATTTTCAGCGAATACGGCTTGATTCGCTATCGTGCAGAGGTGGAAGTGCGATGGCTGCAATGTTTGGCTGCGCATCCTCAAATCGGGGAAGTGCCCGCCTTGAGCGAGAAAGCAAATAGCGTGCTCGATGCCATTATCAGTGAGTTCGATGAGAGCAAAGCCCAGCGAATCAAGGATATTGAGGCGACCACAAATCACGATGTAAAAGCCGTTGAGTACTTTATCAAGGAAGCGATTAAGGATAATGAAGAACTCAATTCTATTAAAGAATTTGTTCACTTTGCCTGCACTTCAGAGGATATAAACAATCTCTCCCACGGGCTGATGCTGAAAGCGGGACGGACGCAATTACTGGATCATCTGCGAGCGATTATTGAAGCCGTTGAGTCGTTCTCGGTCGCATTCGCGTCTACTCCGATGTTATCTCGCACCCACGGTCAGGCGGCTTCGCCGACTACTGTCGGCAAGGAACTGGCCAATGTCGTGGCGCGGTTGCGGCGACAGTTCGATCAAATCAAGGATATTCCACTCCTAGGTAAAATAAATGGCGCTGTAGGCAACTACAATGCGCACTTTTCTGCCTATCCCGATATAGATTGGCCGGCTGTAGCAGAAAATTTTGTGAACAATCTGGGGCTGGCGTTGAATCCGTATACCACTCAGATCGAACCACACGACTACGTCGCGGAACTGTTCGATGCTATTGCTCGTTGCAACACCATCCTCATTGATTTCAACCGCGACGTTTGGGGCTACATTGCCCTCGGCTATTTCAAGCAAAAAACGGTCGCCGGCGAAGTAGGTTCCTCAACCATGCCTCACAAGGTTAACCCTATCGATTTCGAAAACTCGGAGGGTAATCTCGGACTCGCCAATGCAATTCTCAAACATCTGTCGTCGAAACTTCCCATTTCTCGTTGGCAGCGGGATCTCACCGACTCCACGGTGCTGCGCAACATGGGCGTTGGTTTCGGCTACTGTGCCGTTGCCTACGCCGCTGCGCTGAAGGGTATTGGCAAACTTGAAGTCGACAAGTTGCGACTCCACAAAGATCTGGACAACAGTTGGGAGGTGTTGGCGGAACCCATTCAAACCATTATGCGTCGCTACGGTATAGACGAGCCCTACGAAAAATTAAAGGCGCTGACCCGAGGCCAGCGCATTACTCCGGAAATTCTCAAACAGTTTGTTGAAACGCTGGATATTCCCCCGGAAGCCATGGCAAATATCCGCGCCATGACCCCTGCCAATTATCTCGGTAATGCCGTGGATCAGGCGCGGGCTATCAAAGAACGGGGGATGAAAGAAAAATAAAAAACACACGATTCTACCAACCGCGCACTCGCGGCCTATCAATGAATATTAAAAAGATATCCCTATTTTGTGTCCCAGGCTGCCATTATCCCCATCCCATATCACCGCGACTCTGAGCGCTATTTTTCGGGACTACAAAATCTGCCTTACAGCTGCTGGCTAGATAGCGGCAAGCCCGCCAGTAACTACGGTCGCTACGATATCATGGCGGCAATGCCGTGTTACCGGCTAGTGACTGAGGGTAAAAACACGCGGACTATTCGTTGTGAATACGAGTTTCAATCGCAGCAAACCGCCGATACCGATGGCGTCGGGCCGGTGTCTAGGGTGTCGATTAGCGAACAATTAGAGAGCCAGGTTGAAAGTGACCCACTGGCCCTTTTGCAAAAGCATATCGATTCGTTAAGTTCAGTAACGAGTGAAGAAATCCCCTTTATTGGTGGTGCTATTGGTTATTTCGCCTACAGTTTGGGTTACCGTCGGCACGGTATTGTCGAGGCGGATAGCGTCGAAAAGACGATGTGCAATCGACAGATTTCGGTGGCTTCCCCTTTTGCCGATATGCAAGTAGGCATCTACCACTGGGCGGTGATTCAAGATCATCAGCGGCAAAAATCACATTTGGTCGCCCTGCCGGAATGTGATGCTCGCCTGTTAGATTTTGTCAGCGCTGTGCTCACAGCGAACACTTTCAGAAATGTCGGTAAATTTCAGACCGACAGGTTGAACTCCTCGCTAACGCGACCAGCTTATCTCTCGCAACTGGATCGCATTCACAACTACATTCTGGCGGGCGACTGTTACCAGGTAAACTTCTCGCAGCAGTTTTACGGCCGTTATCAGGGTAATCCCTACGCCGCTTATCAAATGCTACGTCGGTCTATGGCCTCGCCTTTTAGCGCTTACTTGCAATTTGGCAAACAAGCAATTTTGTCACTTTCTCCCGAGCGATTCCTACAGGTCAAACAGCGCGAAGTACTGACGCAGCCGATCAAGGGTACCTGCAGACGCGCTGGGGATGCCCATATCGATAGGCAAAATGCCCTATCGTTACAGCGAAGTGAAAAAAACCGCGCTGAAAACGTCATGATCGTCGATCTGCTACGCAATGATTTGGGACAACAATGCATTCCCGGTAGCGTTAAGGTTGAAAATCTGTTCGCATTGGAGAGCTTTCCAAATGTCCATCATCTGGTCAGTAGTGTCCGCGGAACATTGCGAGAAGGCGTAACGGTGCTAGACCTTCTGAGGGATTGCTTTCCGGGCGGCTCGATTACCGGTGCTCCCAAGCGGCGAGCCATGGAAATTATTCACGAACTGGAACCGGTCGCCAGAGGCATCTATTGCGGCAGCATCGGTTATATTAATAGCAGAGGCGACATGGATACTAATATCGCCATTCGCACGGTGGCCTGCGATGGTGAAATGCTCTACTGCTCAGGCGGCGGTGGGATTGTCGCAGATTCCAAGCCTGCGGCGGAATATCAGGAAAGCCTGGATAAAATCCACACCATTCTTGAAATATTACGAGAGGGAATCTAGCTTTCATATAAGACCAGATTTTTCCGCTAGGGCGCCTTGCGAATAGGTGTTTTTATCTGGCGTCGCTGACACTTGACGAGGGTCAGAATATGATGATCCCGCGATCTCTTCAAAAATCGACATCTCCACTTTTATCGTTAACTTTTTAGGTAAATCCAGGAAATTAATTATTTGGAAAGCTGTAAAGTAAGCGCCAATCCAACGACAGTCTGTTAGCCAGTTACCTTTCCTGCTAAACTCCAAGGCAGTAAATTTTGGGTATTCTCAACACTTTGCGCATTGGGCAATTCTTTAAAAATATGTTTGAGATATTCGTAGAGGTTGAGGCCATTGTCTTTGGTGGTTTGGATAATACTATAAAAATTGGCACTGGCCTTGGCCCCTGTCTGGGAACTTGAGGATAACCAACTTTTACGCCCCACGGCAAAAGGCCGGGCCGCATTCTCGGCCAGATTATTGTCAATCGGGTAAGTAACCTCATCGAGGTAGCCAATTAAACGTTCCCACTGGTTGTACAGATACGTGAGTGCGTTACCTAATGCCGTTTTGGGTGGGACATGCGGTAAGCTCTTTTGCAACCATTGCTCAATTTTATCGATGATGGGTTTGGCCCGGTGTTACCGAAGCGCATAACGTTGATCCGGCGGCCCATCTTTAATCTGTTCTTCAATCACATAGAGCTTTTGGATAAAGGCTATGGGCTGGTCCGTAAAACTGGCCATTAACCACAGATAGCTTTTGCTTTGCGGTAATCGCTCAAGCTCGTTAAGCACTTGCACCGTGGTCTCATCCATCTGTACCAGTAAGCGTGCTATGAATACCTAAATCTCAAACGCTACGCGTAATGAGATCGATAAAAGTTTACTGGTAAATACGGCCTATGCTTTGATATTACCGACATAGAAAGTATCCTGAAAATCCAGATGGACTGAGTGTGCGGTTTCTATATCACGATGGACAATGTCGTCTTGCTGCTTTATCAACAAATTTATGGGTAAAAAAATTAGGGGCTGTCCCAGATAATGCACAAATTGTATTATTTGGGACACTATGAGAAAGAGTCGATTAAGCTGGATAAAAAGCTTAAACTAATAGAACATTTTGTCGCAGGAACAACAGCGCGCTGTGCTGCCGACTTGGTTAATGTTAATCGAAAAACAGCAGCTTATTATTATCATCGCTTACGAGAAATTATAGTTGATCAGTTAAACAAAGAATCCGATGAATTATTTGACGGTGAAATTGAAGTAGATGAAAGTTATTTTGGTGGTCAACGTAAAGGCAAGCGAGGACGCGGTGCGGCAGGCAAAATGCCTGTATTTGGCTTATTAAAGCGTGGCGGAAGGGTTTATACGAAAATTATTCCTAATGCTAAATCAGCCACATTGATTCCAATTATAGAAAAGAAAGTCATCCCTGATAGTATTGTTTATGGTGATTGTTGGCGTGGCTATAATCCACTGGATACATCAGAGTTTAAGCATTACCGAATTAATCATTCTCTTTTATTTTCGGACAAACACGATCACATTAACGGTATAGAGAATTTTTGGAATCAGGCAAAGCGCTATTTGCGAAAATTTAATGGTGTTCCGAGAGAGCATTTCCCGCTGTTTTTGAAGGAATGCGAATGGCGTTTTAAAAAACCACGGCCAAAACAAAAATTAACCCAATTAAAAAAATGGGTTAAAAAACAAATGGGCCAGTTATCTGGTGACAGCCCAAAACTTATTATTAATAATAATTGAAAAACCTTACAATCCGAAAATAACGCACTATTTTTATTAATTAAATAAAACCGCGACCTGAAATTTAAGAAGTTCTATTCTAAAATAAATCGGGACGATCTATTTTAGTTACCGGGCTGACTAGTAATAAAAAATTAACTATATCAATTAAGAGGTGATTTATGGCGGAATTTAGACCGGCGTATGAAAAAATGATTCGCAATGAGGGCGGTTATGTCAACCATAAAGTCGCAGGTGACCGTGGAGGACAAACCTATGCAGGTATTGCGCGTACCTTTCACGGCGATTGGAAGGGCTGGAATTTAATAGACCGCGACGATATGGATAATCCCGAATTAACTGAATTGGTCATCGAATTTTATAAGTCCAAATTTTGGGACAAAGTAAAAGGTGATGAAATACAAAATCAGCGCATCGCGGCAACCATATTTGACTTTTCAGTGAATACGGGCACTCGTACAGCGTCTAAACTACTACAGCTAGTGGTGGGTGAAACACCCGATGGCATCATAGGCCCAAAAACAGTAGCGGCGGTTAATCAGGCAGACGAAGAGTTATTTGTCGCAAAATACGCGCTTGCCAAGGTGGCTCGATATGCAGAAATTGTAAAACGTGATCGCAGCCAGATTAAGTTTTTACTGGGTTGGTTAAACCGTACATTAGGAGAAATATCATGAATCTGTTTGGTGTTGGCGATATCGTTAAAAATGTCGGTAGTCTTGCTGACGATCTTTTTACTTCTGATGAAGAGCGTTTAAAAATATCAGTTGAAGAGAAAAAAATTAACTCGGATTTAATTCAGGGACAGTTAGCAGTTAACGCCCAAGAAGTAAAAAACAGTAGTATTTTTGTGGCGGGTTGGCGTCCTTTTATTGGCTGGATAGGCGGTATAGCGATGGCTTATCAATTTATCCTGTATCCCTTACTGATTTGGGTTTGGACTTTGGGTCAGGCCCAGGGGTGGCTTCCTTGTTATATAGACCTGGTGCAAACTGCCGGCGCCTGCACCTTTACAACACCACCGGTATTTAATTCCGGGCCACTTTTTGCCATTGTGACAGGAATGCTGGGAGTTGGTGGTATGCGTTCCTATGATAAATTAAAGAAGACTGACACTAAAAAAATGGGTTAACCCTACCATAGCCACTACTTGTGTAGGAGCATTTATCCGTTGAACAACCAGCAGGCTAAAAAATATAAACCCGTTCCTCCAATGGTAAAAGCTTCATCGGGAGAGAAGGCGCTAAAACGGGAGGCCAGTTGATTTTGCTCCAAAAAATAGCGTATTTCGTCTAGACCACTGCCATTGGAAAAATAAATGTCATCAAAAATTTTTGATACCGGCTGACCCCGAGAATTCAAGCCCGAGATAGATGATGGATTTTGGATATTCATTGCGAAATCAGAAATCTATCCTAAATGATCCACATGACTTTTGGTCAGCCCAAACCAAATCACGACCGCCGCAATAAACGCACTAATGGCAAAGACGGAAAACAAAAGCTCAGCGCTGATTTCCCATAAAAAACCACTAACAATGGCACCCATTACGCCATCTGCTCCAAAACCAATAGCACTGTAAAGTGCCTGGCCCTGGCCCGCGCGTTGGGACCTTGGAAGAAACGCCGAGAGGGCATTTTTGACCCGTTGACAGAATGATTAAGATCCGGTGCTCAGCAGCTGATTACCCAAGCCGTGAGGCCGAGTTTCAGTAATTTTTAGCCCAGCTTGCGGTAGGCGATGGCGCCCTG
>JBLIHY010000103.1:0-7393 GCA_047634655.1 Cellvibrionaceae bacterium | reverse complement strand
ATCTCTCGAAGAAGCCCGACACGAAATTGATCAGTCGCGGGTGCACTAAAACAACGTTCGTCCACATAGTTCGCTTGGCTATCAATCGCCAGTAGATTTTGCGAAAAAGGCGGCGTAAACTATAAATCGAATCTCATCAATTTCGTGGTGTGAAGCTGGGAGAAAGATCAGGCCCTCAAGCCGAAAACGTTAAACCTCTCTAATAGTTTGGGGCTGTCCCAGATAACTAACCCATTTGTTGTTTAACCCATTGTTTTAACTAAGTTAATTGTTGTTTTGGCCGTGGATTGTTAAAACGCCATTCACCTTCCTTCAAAAACAGCGGAAAATGCTCTCTCGGAACACCATTAAATTTTCGCAAATAGCACTTTGCCTGATTCCAAAAATTCTCTATACCGTTCATGTGATCGTGTTTGTCCGAAAATAAAAGAGAATGGTTAATTCGGTAATGCTTAAACTCTGATGTATCCAGTGCATTATGGCCACGCCAACAATCACCATAAACAATACTATCAGGGATGACTTTCTTTTCTATAATTGGAATCAATGTGGCTAATTTAGCATTAGGAATAATTTTCGTATAAACCCTTCAGCCACGCTTTAATAAGCCAAATACAGGCACTTTACCTGCTGCACCGCGTCCGCGCTTGCTTTTACGTTGACCACCAAAATAACTTTCATCTACTTCAATTTCACCGTCAAATAATTCATCGGATTCTTTGTTTAACTGATCAACTATAATTTCTCGTAAGTGATGATAATAATAAGCTGCCGTTTTTCGATTAACATTAACCAAGTCGGCAGCACAGCTGCGCTGTTGTTCCCGCGACAGGATGTTCTATTAGTTTAAGCTTTTTTATCCAGCTTAATCGACTCTTTCTCATAGAGTCCCATAGTTTATTATTTTAATTTTATTCGTTAACGCCACGCACTGGCGCTAACGATCTTCTTGTATTCCAAATTTAATTATCTCATTCTGGAACGATTACTTCTTTTATTCTATTTCAATAAACATTGCCTGAATTCTGCGTCTTTATTGGTGCAGAAAGTTAAAACCTCAAAAAAATATCAATAATAGTAAACAGACACCACGACCCTCTAATTAAAACCCTGTGGGTTATGCGTTATAAAAAATATTGGTTTACTGCCATTTTATAAAACCAAAAATCGAAAAATGCATTGGGTCACAATGGCAGCATTTCCAATGAGGAGTGAAGTTGGATGACAGCTCAAACGCCGCAGAGCGCACTGCTTTAAGCAGTGCGCTATCGAGACAGATAAAGCCTCAACTTTTACCAAGGAAGCCTTTTAGATAGCTCTCTTTCGAACTTAAATCCATGAGAACTAGCACCAGAGCGCTTAGCCATGCAATACAAGCCATAACAAATAGTATCCCAGGGCTATCATCTCCAATAGGGGTAGCAGTTTGAGCATCAAAGTAAGGCTGTACAATGCCCAAAGGAGTAAACAAGTGGAAATAGATCGCTCCTGTCATAATTCCTAAAGCAAGCAAAGCCCCCAAGGGTAGCAAAGGTTGAGCAATAGGTTTGCCAATGAGCTTGAAAACCAGAGGAACTAATAACATTAAGGAGGCGACCAGCTCAAAGGTTCCGACTATATAACCTCCATAAGAACCAAACCATTGAAGACCAGACCAATCCGCCAAGGTACTGAAGATATGTTGAGTCTCCAGAGAATTGGAAAACTTGAATGGCAAGGACTGTAGAAATACAAATGAAATAATAATTGGCAGAAGAATACTGATAGTTTTTTTCATAATTTTTCTCGAAGAAAAGGTAAGTTTTTTGACCAAATGAGATAGTAATTATTTTTAAAAAACTTCTAAGAAGTTCAATTGATTATCCATCGTGAAAATAATTGTATGACATGAAAGAAACTGTTTTCTTACCCGATAATTATTCAGTTGGTGAGTTGGCGTAATACAAGATTCATCATCTCTTGCGCCGATGTGTGAAACAAAGAAAAAATTATTTTTTCACACTCACTAAATTAAATCTTCGATTTAATTTAGTGAGTCCCCCAGCTTTAGTCATCATCTCACAGAGCTGGACTCGCATCGTAACCGCTTAAAGCAAACAATCGGGCTATCCCGTTGGAATGAGTAACTCTTGACCAATACGTATTGAATTATTGCGAAGCCTATTGTATTCACGTATGGCAATAACTGTACTGCGATAACGCTGAGCGATTTCGGAAAGAGTTTCCCCACTACTGACTCGGTGAATATGTTTGGGTGATTCTGTCGCTTTTGTAGAACCAACGACTAGTTTCTGACCGACGCGGATATTGTCTTTTTTCAAGTTATTTTGCGACTTGAGCGCCGAGACCGAAAGTCCATAGCGCTTTGCGATATCCGACAAGGTATCGTTTTGCTTTACGGTATGAATCAGCTTTTTACTAACCGCCGCCTTAGCCATGGCAGAGCGACCGTTGATAGAAGAAGTGCGATCAGCGACCGCTATACTATTTGGTGAATTAGTCGCCGCTTGTTTCCAAGCGATATACGTACCCGCCGGAGGACTTTTTTCGAAATGAGCACGAATACCACTAAAAATTGAAAATGCCATTTGGCTACGGTAAGCTTCGGTCGATAATTTTTTGGCTTCCTTTGGATTCGAAATGAATCCAGTTTCCACCAAAATTGATGGAACATCGGGAGATTTCAACACCAAAAACCCTGCTTGCTCGACGCTATGTTTGTGCAAGCGGGCAATCCCAGCAATTTTTCGTAGAACGTTAGAACCGGCATCTAGACTAGATTCCATAGTCGCAGTCATGGAGAGATCCACCAGTACGCCTCTTAGCAAATCGTCTTTGTCATTCAAACTGACATCGCCGACACCTCCGATTAAGTCGGCATCATTTTCGCGGCTGGCCAAGAAACGAGCTGTCTCACTGGTCGCACCTCGCCGCGAAAGTGCAAACACTGAAGCACCACTAGCATGAGGAGTTTTAAAAGCATCCGCGTGAATAGAGACAAATAGATCCGCTCGATGCTGGCGGGCAAAATCGCGCCGCTGGCGTAGTGATAGATAGTAATCTCCGGTGCGAGTTAGCGTAGCTCGATAACCATCCGTTTGATTAACCTTAGCCTCTAACTTTTTAGCAATATCTAAGACCACATACTTCTCTCTAATTTGACGTGGGCCGCTGGCGCCGGGGTCCTCTCCCCCATGACCAGCGTCCACGACGATCAAAATGTCTCGGCGAGCGGATACCGCCGCTGCTTGCACAATTTTATCAATGGTTTTTTCGGTAGCTGTATTTTTGTCGTATAGATCTATTACTAGCCGATCTGATTTACCCGAATGACTTTTTAATAAAAAGCTGCGGGGTTTCACCGTACTATTTAAATCAAAGACAAAGCGTAGATCACCACCCTTGCGACTGGCGCTGCGAATAAGACTAATTGAAGTATTTGTGAGATCTACAGAGGTTAGCGACGCGCGATTAACGCTATTGGCAATATCAACCACCAGACGATTAGGATTTGTTAGTGGAAAAATTTTATGTTCGACGGCCCCAGTTAAATCGAAGACTACTCGTGTGTGATCGGGTGCCCGCCAGAGTCGAATGCCATCGACGTCTGCAGAAAATACGGAAGTGCTGGTTAAAGACAGTAGTAACGCGAAAATCGGGATCAGCCGCTTTGGTCTAAAAAAATTATTGGATACAGTGGCGACAATACTCACAATGAAAATTACCTTTTCGGTAAAAACTTACTTCTACAATTAGTTAAACTGACGCTTAGCTGGCGCCCGATAGTATCCCTTTCGCCCTTCATAGCAAGCAATTTTAACCTTATATCGGCATCAGGTAAAAATCCTTGACCTCGCTCAGGCCATTCCACCAAACAAATAGAATCGTCGCAAAAGTAGTCGCGAATTCCTATGTAATTTAGTTCTTCGGGATCCGCAAGCCGGTACAGATCAAAGTGATAAACGGGAACAGAAAGATCTTCGTAGGGTTCGACTAGCGTGTAAGTTGGACTTTTCACTGACCCACAATGACCCATCGCTTGTAGCATACCGCGCGCAAGCGTTGTCTTACCTGCACCTAAGTGTCCATGCAAATAAATCACCATACCCGGCTTACAGCCAGCACCTAATTCGCGACCGGCAGTAATGGTTTGCGCTTCGTCTGGCAACCAGCGATTGAGATGATCCCAATTCATGGATGGCGATGCAACAATGCTCTAACCGGATTGACCAAATCAGTCGCCAATAGACCTGGCGCCGTGGTTTTGGCAACCACCTGATCTGCTGCTTCAGCATGAGCAACCACTCCGAGGCAAGCCGCCTGATCGGGACTTAAGCCCTGCGCAACCAATGCCGCAATCAGGCCCGTAAGAACATCGCCCATACCACCGGAAGCCATGCCAGGATTGCCTGCATCGCACACGAAGATCTCGCCGTCGCTGGTAGCGACCAAAGTTCCCGATCCTTTTAGGACAGTCGTTGCCCCAAAGCGCGATTGTAAATCCCGCACGGCTTCTATTCTATTTTCCTCAATGCAGCGCACCGACTTGCCTAGTAGTGTCGCCGCCTCTCCGGGATGTGGGGTTATTATCAGCTGATGTTTCTTTGGAAGCTTAACTTGTCCCCGCGCGATCAAATTCAAGGCGTCGGCATCTAGCACAGTGGTTTTATTGATATTGAGACAGTGATAAAGCAGCTGTTTCGACCAACTCGATTGACCCAGACCGGGGCCAATAGCCAGCACGGTTGCTTTTTCCAATAGCGGTAAAACCTCCCGAAAACAATCAACTCCCTTTGCCATAATCTCTGGCTGCCTAGCAACAATAGCTGGAGTGTTTATTGATCTTGTTGCAATACTTACTAAACCCGCTCCGGCACGGAGAGCCATTTGAGCGGCCATTAACGGCGCGCCACCAAAACCGAAATCACCACCTATGATAAGTAGATGGCCAAAATCACCTTTATGTGCATTGGCAATGCGGGCGGGCAAATAGCGCAGAAAACGGTTTCTATCTAGACGTTGCGCCGAGGGATTCACCCCAGATTTTTGATAGAAATCGTCTGGCAGATCCAAATTGCACAGATATCGCCGGCCGCTACACAATCTGCCACTACCGACCAGATTCCCCAATTTCTGGGCAATAAAGCTTACTGTTGTATCGGCAACAACAGCGGTTTCAGCGACCGTACCGGAATCGGCACTAACCCCAGAAGGAACATCGAGAGCTAACACTGGCCACAGAGACTCATTAATCGTATTGATAATGGCCTTGTAGGGAGCGCGCAATTGTCCACGGCAACCGGTTCCCAGCAACGCATCTACAATTACTGTAGACATATGAACATCTGCGAGTCCCTGACGCAGGGCTTCGGGAGTGCAATCCTGAATATCCACGCATTCCTGTCGAGCGAAATTATAG
Organism: Cellvibrionaceae bacterium; assembly: GCA_047634655.1. Taxonomy (GTDB): domain Bacteria; phylum Pseudomonadota; class Gammaproteobacteria; order Pseudomonadales; family Cellvibrionaceae; genus CANLBN01. Next base: position 1,974 of record JBLIHY010000103.1, on the reverse strand, counting down.
GCCGCTTGCGCTGCCTCTGAGCTAGGCTTCCCAACTTGCCAAACCTGAACATTCAGTCCTTGTTGAGCACCCAGGGCCGCAACTACATAACCATCGCCACCATTATTACCGCTACCGCAGATTACCTGGATATGTTTGACGCCGGGCCAGTTTTTTCGTAGATGCGCGAAAGCTGTCTGGCCAGCGCGCTTCATTAAAATTTTAGCGGGGATGCCGAGATCGACGATTGCCATCTGATCTAACTTACGCACTTGCTCGGTATTGTATAAAGCATTTTTAAACTCGATATTCATAAAAACGTGAGCCAAGCTAATTTAATTATTTTCCCAGTTTCCATGGAAACTGGGATGTTGTGGAAGCACGTACAAGTTATCTCGGGAAACATGGAATTCCTGGGTTCATTTCATAGATCAATGTTAGTACTGTAGAATTTTCACATACTTTTATTTGAGATTTTTTCCTTTACTCAAAATTTGCTTGAAGTGGTGTCTGTTGTACGGTTTTGTTATGAATAAGTCAAATCCATATTTTTGGCATCTAAGGCGATTTTGGTCCGAATTGTCGGCGGTTAACGCGACGATATAAGACGGCTCTAAATTATTGGCGGATTCGTGATCCCGTATTTTTTTAATCAACTGAAATCCATTCATAACAGGCATATAACAATCAATAACAATAATATTAAAAATAGTTAATTTATACTTTTCGAAACCCTCTTTTCCATCGTGAGCAAGCATTAGATCGACACCATATTCATTGCAGTATTCTTTAAATATTGTTTGGTTTAAATATGAATCCTCTACATAGAGCACGGAGAAACTATAATTATTTTTATTTACTAAAAAACTATTAACACTATTAGTGTTTTCGTCACAAACTGGAAGCTCGCACTCAAATAAAAATGTAGTCCCCACTCCTATTTTTGAATCTTTCAAATATATTTTTCCACCCATGGATTCGGCTAATCTTTTGGATGTAGAAAGCCCTGTACCAATACCAGATGAGAATTTATTTTCCGGAGATTGCGCAATCTGAAACAAATCAAATATATATATTTTTTCTTTATCGGAAATTCCAATTCCAGAATCAGATATTTCAAATTTTACATCTATTGAATTTACTCTATAAGAAAAAATAACAATAAATTTAACATACCCATGAGTTGTAAATTTGACGGCATTACTCAGTAAAGAATTTAAAATTTGAGAAAGTCTTCCCCAATCGCAAATTATATAAATATTTTCTTTGATGTTATTTTTATAAACAAATTCTATGTTTTTTTGTTCACATACTTCTTTGTAGTACTCATATAGACCTTGTAAAGAAGTATAAATATCGTTTGGACTATTTTGTATGTATATATTTTCTGATATATCTTGTATGGAGAGCAGTATGTTATCTACCAAAGAATTTACTTGAGATATTCCGCGATTAGATATATCAACAAAACGTATACAATTAAATATTGACTCTCTCATTTTGTATAATTTACTTTCAATGACTTCCTCTGAATCAAGCATTGAAAGTAACTCGTACAGATAATTCTCAAGCAAATCATTTCCTGAAATCGCACCCGACAATGGTGTCTTTAGTTCGTGGGTCATGTTTTTTACAAAAACATCTTTTCTAGAATTAGCCTCATCTGCAGTGTTTCTAGCCTCGGTTAGCAGAACGACTTTCTCTCTTAAAGATTTGTTTTTTTCTATAATTTCATTTTTTGCTTTAGTAATCGAGGCTCCAGCAGTTGACAAAGCCTCGGAAAGTTTTGCGTATTCATCAATGTAAAGGTCATGATTTGACAAAAATTCGTAATTTTCTTCTTTAAACTTAGCAAGATCGCTCATAATATGGCGCAAAGGATTCACTAATGATTGAGAAATTATATATGGTATAAACAAGCAAAATATTATCAAAAGCAACAATAAAAAAAAGATTTCTTCATTAGCCGTATTCAACGCTGTAGATGTAATTTGT
>JBLIHY010000102.1:0-7399 GCA_047634655.1 Cellvibrionaceae bacterium | reverse complement strand
CCAGTCATCCCTACAATTTGATGAGTTCCAAAGTGCTTCAAATGGCCCAGACAACCAATATTCAACACGTTCCAGTGATGGTGGATTCGCTTTATCTTTAGGGTACATGGGTAGCTTATGGTGGGAGACAATCAACCATCCCGCCAATTGAGCCAATGAAGGTAGTTTTGAAAGAGGGTTATTGATCGGGGTAACAGGGTCTTTAATAAGCGCTTCAAGTACTTTACTTTCAGTGTCATCATCAACCAAACACAATGAAGTTAGCCACTCTTTATCCTCAGTACTTTTGCCAACAAATGCCTGAAATAAACGCAACGATACCCATTCATGACGGTAAGGTTCATAGTTTTTTGTTTTCTTTTTAGGGTTTAACTTATCTTGAAATAACGCATTCGCTTTACCAAAATCATGAAACAAACCGGCAATAGCACTTACTAAAGCAATTACTTCAGTTGAGCGCCATAGTTCTTCTTGTGCACTAAGAAAATGATTTTTTTGAGTCAAATTAACAGGCACCACTCCTCGCCCATTAAACTTATTCCTATTCCCCACTATCCAGACTAATTCACTGCGACTGCGCGAGCGTATCCAATGGCAGCTCACAGCGGTATTTTTACTGGCTGTCTTACGTAGAGATTTTTTTACGGCCAGCAGGCCCTCTTGGGTAATTACCGTTTGCCAGGTGTTGGTGCCAATTCGATCGGCGTAGGCGTCGAGTACTTTGCGGGTTCGGCTGAGTGCTTTTTTCTCACACTCTGAAATAAAAGTGACCATCATAAATCGCTACTCCCAGCAGGTAACGATAGCGCCGTGGTTTTGACTTGATTAAACATAAAATCCAGCGCTTTTGCATCGGTAAAGGCTTGTAGACACTGTTGGCGAAATTCTTGTTCGCTAGCGCCCTCACTGGCGCAAATGAAGGCCCAGGGCAGCACTAGGGCGTCTTTCACCAGATCCGCCACGTCGAACACCAGGGCACCTCGCCGGGTTTTTCCATGCATAACGGCAAAACCATGGGGAATGCCTAATACCCACAAGGTGGTCGCCGCCAGGCCGTAGGCCAGATAGTTACCGTGGTTTAAAAAAGCATTGGCGTTGTCGCTAGCGTCGCGTTCGCGGGTAAAGTCGCCATGTTGAGTTTGCCGCGCGGCGATTTTATACAGTTGTTTGGTGAGCTGCGCTTCAGACCGCATTAACTCACCAACGCTCAGGGCTGCGTTGATACTATCGAGTTGACGCTCCAGGGCTCGCTGAATGGTTTCGTTTTTAGTGGTAAAGCCATAGTTTTGTAAATCGCGGTTTTTGGACCAGATCTGTTGAATAAACTGTATGCGGGCCACTTGCAGTTGTTTAGCGGCCTCCAGGCGTTTGTCGGCATCAAACCAGAACGATAGCCAGCCTTGCAGATATTCTGTGGGCCGATATTCATTCTGCGGTGTCAGCCATTCAATTTCATTGGCCATCAGCAGTGGCGTTCCACCACCACCACAGAACCCCACCAATACGCCTGCAGAGGCTAGCATGCGCATGGCCGCCTGGGTAATGGATGTCCCGATCCCCAGTAAGAGACAGGTGGTGTTGGCGATGGGGATGTTCCAATATTGATTTTCGGCTTTGGCTTCCGTCAGATAAAGCACTCGCCCATCTTTTTGCATTACCCGGCATTTTTCCAAGTAATAGATATTGGCGCGTTTGGAATGGAGGATGGCTTTCAGATCGCTTGGCGATAGGTCTTTGTGCATAGTTAATTATTGTCTTTTGTTTTGTAACTTAGTTGTGGCTTATAATAATCTTCAAGAGTTTTGCAGAAACAATCTCTACAGGAAATCGATCAATAAACGGTCTTTTATTAAATCTTGGCCGCACTCACCGTATTTTTTGGTTGTACTTTGGCACTAGCAACTATATTTTTAGCGTTTCGAAGGACATGAGATTCCATACAAGCGCAATATATTGTATGGTCGTGTTTAAAATTACCCAATAGGTTGTGGTTAGGGTAATCTTGCAGAAGCCTTACCTCCCCCCGCAATGATGCATCCGCCCTTCCATTCATAGAGAGGTGCTTTGTGAATACCTCAGATAAATCCAGTCATTTGAATAACGTCGTCGATATTTTTAGCGGCAGGTCCCTATCGTCTGTCGAGGATGAGCGCATTATACGTCTCGCGCCCGAGCTCGACGGTTTGGAAATGCTCTACAGCAACGATTCCAGCAACGGCCGCATGTTTAGTCTGCAAATTCTTTGCTGGGGTTTGCGGGCCACTGGCGAAGTTGTCGGCCTGGTACCCTGGCTGAATCAGATTATGCCCTGTACCGAGATTTGCGATCCGCTGAATGGCCATTGGGAGGGATATTTTGATCCCGGCATCGACGATTTTTTCGAAGATCCGCCCATTCACAAAATCGTCGAACTGGAAACCGCTGCGGAATATTACGAACACCTGTGCGAAAATCCACGCGATATTGTCCAGGAAGTTCCCGATACCATCGGCACTCACGCTATTTTGTCGAGCGATGATTTTGAGAACTTGACACTCGCCGAAGTGATTAGCTGGCGCTTGCACAACGATGGCACTATTGCCGGAATGCTGGCGGATCAAGAAAAAGTCGTTTCAACACCAATTCTCCCAGGCGACAACTGTCTTTACTCTGCCCACGACAACCCCAAGTTCAGATATTTTTTTCAGCACCACATTGCCAATAAAATAAAATCGCAAGACCCCGAGGCGATCGCGGTTATTTCGATGCTAGTGAAAGAAGAGCAGTGACTGGAATTTACCACCAAGGCACAAACAAACTCTAAAGCAAGACTTCAGATGCCCTGTGTAACCAGGGCGCTTCCACCAAGAGCCTGCCATACCAAAAAGTACCTATTGCCGAGTTGATGCTTATGATGCTTATAGTGGTGGTTAGGGAAATAGTGAGGAAAGTGGCTAAACAGATGCCTTTTTGATGATGTATCGATAGGTATCCGCTTCCTGCCGCTGTGACAGCAGTTCGTGATTCAAAAAGTGACAGAGTTTTGCGATATCGCGCTGCGTCGAGGGATCGGTGGCGACAACTAAAACTCGCTCTCCCACCTTCATTTGACGGAGCTTACCGTGCAATAACATGATGGGTTCGGGGCACCGCAGGCCGGTGGTATCCAGGAAGTGTTCAGCAGCTTCGGTCATAACGGGTTTATTTATGAATTGGAATTGGAATTGGAATTGCCTTCGGCGACAGGCCTGTCGCCGACTTTCATGGGCGTTATTCTAAGCGATCGGGACGATCTGTCTGAAGAGCAGCCTGCGGCTGTAAATACCTTGAGTAGTACTCACGAGTCACTAGACTGGTGGACTCCGATAAGGGATCGTAAACAACAACAACTTTTCCCTGAGCTAACTGCTGTTTGACCTGTGTAACCTTGGCGTCCAACGACCATTCTTGCAAACCGTAGTCGGTTCCCTCCCGAGTAATATACGCTTCAATCAAGTTTTGTAAGGCATCGTCACTGATTCGTTCTGTTGGAATTATCATGGATAATGTAGCGAACTCTTTGTTCTGAAAAATGCGAAAGGCATGATACTATTAATTGCCTTGACTATACCTGTCGAAGCCCGGCTAGAGATAATTTATGGTACAAAAAGAACTCATTATCACCCTACTTGCCGAGGACAAACCTGGAATCATTCAGCGCCTTTCGGATGTTGTTGCCAATGCCGGTGGCAGCTGGCTAGAAAGCCGTTTATCACAGTTAGCTGGGCAGTTTGCGGGCATCTTAATGGTGAGTATCGGCAGCGATCATGTTGAAAACCTGGTGCAGGCGTTAAAGGATCTCGAAGGCTCTGGAATCCAGATCATGGTTAAAGAAGCCTCTGAAAACCAGCCGATAACTAAAAATAAAATCATGGATTTTGAATTAATGGGACCGGATCGAACCGGAATCATTAGCGAGATAGCCCACGCATTCACCGAAAGCGGTATCAATGTCGAGGATCTGGAAACTCACTGTTCCAGTACTCCCTGGTCCGGTGAATCGCTATTTGAAGCCAAGGGCACACTGATCGCACCCGAACAACTCAATAAAGATGAACTGCTCGATAAACTCGACGCCATCCAAAACGCCATTGGCGTCAACATCACGCTCAGCGAGAAGTTGTAAATCAAACTCAAAGCTATTTATGTTTGGCGCGGTTTTCTTTGAGAATCTCTTATCTACTAACCTGACTTATCGAAAAATATGATTAATCTAGTTATACCCTATGTTTCCTCGTCTGAACCGGAAGAGCATAGCGTTCTTCTTCGCGACATTTCTTTCTGTAAACTCTGTGGCCGTTCTAAACCTTCACTTCTAATGCTGCCATTTATCCCATGTCTCTAATCCGCTTTGACGATCTCTCCCTCGAATTTGGTAATCAAAAAATTCTTACAGAAGCCAGTTTTTCTCTGGAACCGAACGAACGTGTTTGCCTGATCGGTCGCAACGGCGCGGGCAAGTCGACAATGTTGCGGCTCATTACCGGTGAACAACAGCCGGACAAGGGCGAAATCCTGCGCAAGCGGCATTTGCGCTTTAGCCAACTGCATCAGCAATTGCCGGGCAATTTAGAGCGCAAGGTATACGATGTGGTTCTGGAAGGACTGACGTATCAGAAGAATCTGGTCGATCAATACAGCGAACTTTCTCATCGGGAATTGGACGAATCGGGTCTGCTGCAACTGCAGGATATTCAACAGCAGATTGAATCCAGCGGTGGCTGGAATCTGGAGCAAAAAGTCGAGACCATAATGACCCGGCTAAACTTGCCCGATGGTAAACGTCTGAGTGAATTGTCGGGCGGCTGGCGTCGACGCGTGGCATTAGCCAAAGCTCTGGTTTCCGAACCAGAGGTATTACTGTTGGACGAGCCCACCAACCATCTGGACTTCAGCACCATTGAATGGTTGGAGCATCAACTTCGTAATTATCAAGGCAGTGTCATTTTCATTACGCACGATCGACTTTTCCTCCAAAGGCTGGCGACGAGGATTATTGAAATCGATCGCGGGGAACTGATCAGTTGGCCTGGAGACTATAAGAATTATCTGACGCTGAAAGAAAAAGCTAACGAAGAGGAGGACACCAAGAATCAGCTCTTCGATAAAAAGCTCGCCGAGGAAGAAGTCTGGATACGCCAGGGCATTAAGGCGCGCCGCACTCGCAATGAAGGCCGGGTGAGATCTCTGGAGGCTATGCGCGACGAACATGGCAAGCGAATCAAGCGCCAGGGAAGAGCAAAATTTGCCATTGGAGAAGCTGAAAAATCCGGGCGAAAGGTCGTCGAAGCCCACAACATTTCCCACGGTTATCACAATGAGGTCTTGATTGAAAACTTCAAACTCAAGATCATGCGTGGCGACCGCATCGGGCTGATCGGCAATAACGGAGTTGGCAAGAGTACCCTGCTAAAAATTTTACTCGGGACGATTGCGCCAGAATCCGGTACCGTTAAGTTGGGGACGGGATTGAAAATAGGTTACTTTGACCAAACTCAGCGCAAACTGAATCTGGACAAAAGTGTGGCCCACAACGTAGGCGACGGTAAAGACTATATAAAAATTAACGGCAAGGAGCGCCACGTAGTCGGCTACATGAAAAACTTTCTGTTCACGCCCGAACGAGCCATGACTCCGGTCACAGCTTTGTCTGGCGGCGAACGCAATCGGGTTTTACTGGCTAGATTATTCGCTCGTGAAACCAACTTGTTAATTCTGGATGAGCCAACCAACGATTTGGATGTGGAAATGCTCGAGGTACTCGAGGAGCAACTGGTCTGCTACCAGGGCACCTTGATCGTTGTCAGCCACGACAGAGATTTTTTAGATAACGTCGTCACCAGTACCCTGGTTTTTGAGGAACGCGGTAAGCTGGAACACTATGTTGGTGGCTACAGCGACTGGGCACGGCGAGGGAAAGGGCTGAGCGAAAAGGAAAATCCTACTGGCAATGCAAACATCTCGAAAAAAACAGGAGAGCTGTCGGAGCAACCCAAAGCAAAAGCAAAAGCAAAGAAACTCAGTTATAAATTGCAGCGTGAGCTCAATACCTTACCCGCAAAAATTGAAAAACTGGAAATGGAAATTGCTGATCTGGAAAAGATAACCGGCGATCCGGATTTCTACCAACAGGATTACGATAAAAATCAACCGCTTATCGATGAGCTCTCTGAAAAAAACAAGAAGCTGGATAGGGCGCTGGAAAGATGGACAGAGCTGGAAGCTTAGGTCGCTTCAAACTCTGGGGTATTCTTTGCCATCTTTCCACTAAATAGCGTCCCGGTACGCAAGACATTGATCAATGCATTGCTCAACTCGAAAAAGCCGCATATGGAAGATGTGAATTAAACCGCGTATGATCATTCATCGTGACTAACGGCGCATTTTTTGTGATCAGTAAACATTTTAAAGTCACACCCAAGCGCAGTGTTGCCACGCTACCACCGAGTGGTCTACAGGTTCGACAACCCATTGAATATCTGGTCATTATTTTTCTACTCTGGCAATTTTCAGTAACACAGATTATTTTCAACGGCGAAAAAATGACAAAAAATATACAGAGGCTTTTATGATTATTTTACACACAAACCTTGGAGACATTACCGTGCAATTGGACACGGAACGAGCTCCACTCACGACTGAAAATTTTAAGCAATACGCTGCGGATAAGTTTTATGACGGAACCATTTTTCACCGTGTCATCAAAGACTTTATGATCCAGGGCGGCGGCTTTGATAAAGATATGCAACAGAAATCTACACGTGATCCCATAGTCAACGAGGCAGACAATGGTTTGAGTAACGATAAGTATACTCTGGCCATGGCACGCACCATGGATCCAGATAGTGCCAGCGCTCAGTTCTTTATCAACATCAAAGATAACGACTTTCTCAATCACACCGCCAAAACAACCCAAGGCTGGGGTTATTGCGTTTTTGGTAAGGTGGTAAAAGGTACTGAGATCGTTGATAAAATAAAATCTGTAGCGACGGGCAGTGAAGGTTTTCATCAAGATGTGCCTGTAGAACCCATCGTCATCGAGCGCGTAACAGTTTAGACCTCGTCGAGGTGGATTTATTTATTTCGGATCTGCATTTATCCCCCGAGCGTCCGAATATTTTTCAAGCATTCTTTGATTTCCTCGAACACCAAACTCGACACAGTCAAAGACTCTATATTCTCGGTGATCTATTCGATGCCTGGGTAGGCGACGACGACGATACACCTAAGTTTTTACAAACGGCATCCGCTATTCAGCGCTGCGTCGAGAACGGCACAGAAGTATTCTTCATGCGAGGAAATCGAGATTTTCTTCTCGGTGAAAAATACGCTGGCTACGCCAATTTCACACTGCTGGAAGATCCAGCAATTATTGAGCTAC
>JBLIHY010000101.1:0-7531 GCA_047634655.1 Cellvibrionaceae bacterium | reverse complement strand
TTCATTGAAGACTTGCGGATAGAAACTATTATTGGCGTCTTTGACTGGGAGCGCGAAATTACTCAGATGGTCAGCTTTGATCTGCAAATGGCTTTTGATATTAACCAGGCGGGGCAGACGGATAATGTCACCGATACTCTGAATTACCAAGCGGTGTCGGAAAAGTTGATTAGTTTTGTAGAGTCCAGCAATTTCCAACTCTTGGAGGCATTGGCAGAGCGATGTGCCAATATCGTATTGCGGGAATTTCCCGTCAACTGGCTGCGACTCAAACTCAGTAAGCCCAGGGCCGTCAGGAACTCGAGCGCCGTCGGTGTCATCATAGAGCGGCGGTCTAATACCGCTGATAAGATTCGATGATTTTATCGTTTCCAGATAAGTAACAATATTTGATTGAGTAACGACGATCGATGATGAGAGCTTGTGAAAAAAATACACTGGGCGCGTTCAATGCTTGCCGCGCTCTTTACTTTTGTCTGAACAGTAAATGGTTAATTATTAAAAAATAAATGATAAAATTTTTCTCTCTGCGCCGTTATTTTTTGGGCCATATTTTTATTAGTGGCAGTCCCTATCGGACCTTGGTAGGGCTACTTGGTTTGCTTTGCCTTAGCACATCCTGTTCTACCGTTAATGAAATCATCCCGATACCTTCGTCGCCCTATACTTTTGTGGATTCGACGGTCTATTTCGCGGAGCGCACGGCCTCGTTGAGCATGCGTTCCACTTTTAAAAAGAGTCAAACTGCCACCATCACTGAAGGGTACAAATTTCAGTTTCGTACTATTAACACCAAACCAGTATTTCTGGGCAGTATTAGTCTGATCGCCGGAGGTAAAATATTTTTTCTGGAAGAAGGCCAGGTGATCTTGCTCAGTCAGAATGAAGTGAATTTTGAGCTATCGCTGGAAACCTCTCAATTTTTAGTGAGCTACACTCCCGCTTTGATTCAATTTCGGTACAACAACGAATCGGTTATTTTCACAATCGATCTGCATCAAGTGAAAACTTTTTCTCCCCGAATTCTCTGAAACGATTTCAACTAAAAAAACTTAGTCCTTTAGTTTTTAGTGAAAAAAACCTGCAATGCTAAACCGTTTGTTAACGCTCTATATTCCGCAGAGCGTAATTTTTCAGAGATTTTTCCGCAGTACTTTTAGGCGAGGGCGGCTTTGAAATCCAGCATTCTCTGCAGTGGCTTCATCGCTCGGCGACCCAGTTCAGCGGGGACGTGAATTTCCTCCCCGCCGAGGCGAAGAACATTAATAATTTTTTCCAAGCTGTTCATGGCCATCCAGGGGCAATTAGCGCAACTGCGACAGGTGGCACCATTACCGGATGTCGGAGCGATTAGAAAATTTTTATTGGGACTCGCTTGTTGCATTTTGTAGAAAATGCCTTGATCCGTGGCGACAATAAACTGGTCATTAGGTAAGTTCTTTGAGGCGGCGATCAACTGGGAGGTGGATCCGACCACGTCGGCAATCTCTACAACGGCCTGTGGTGATTCGGGATGAACCAGGATCACTGCGTCGGGGTAAACCGCTTTGAGATCTTTGATGCCCTTGGCTTTGAATTCTTCGTGAACGATACAGGCGCCATCCCAGAGCAGCATATCCGCACCGGTTTCGCGCTGAATATAATTTCCCAGGTGTTTATCGGGCGCCCAGATAATCTTTTTACCTTCGGTATCTAGGTAGTCGACAACTTGCAGGGCAATACTGGAGGTGACCACCCAATCGGCACGCGCTTTGACGGCTGCCGAAGTGTTTGCATAGACCACTATTTCTCGATCGGGATGCGCATCGCAGAAAGCTGAAAAATCGTCGACCGGACATCCCAGGTCCAGTGAACAGGTTGCTTCGAGAGTGGGCATAAGCACCCGTTTCTCAGGGGTGAGGATCTTTGCCGTTTCGCCCATAAATCTGACACCGGCTACGATCAGCGTATCGGCGGGATGCTCTTTACCAAAACGAGCCATTTCCAGGGAGTCGGAGACAAAACCTCCGGTTTCTTCCGCGAGTGCTTGAATACTGGGATCGGTGTAGTAGTGGGCCACGATGACGGCGTTTTGCGCCTGTAACAACAGCTTGATCGCTTGTGAATAATTTCTCACTTGTTCGGCGGAGTATTGATTTTTTACAGTATTTATCAAGTGAGCTTTAACCGTTTTTGGGCTTGTTTTTACTGTACTTTTCTTTGTTGTATAGGGGTAGTTATTTTCTACCGGACTACCGGTAACAGACATAATTACGACCTTATTTAAAGTTTTTGGATATTAGCATACCGAAGTGGGAGCTCAAATTGGATGTGACGATAAGGCCTTAACGGGGAGCCGCCGAGAAGAATACGCCGAGGCTTTCGAGTTTCGAGAGGCAAACACCGGGGTTCTTGTCGCATTCTGCTCTCGCCTCTCGTCTGTATCCCTGGGAAGAACGCGTAGCGTACGGGAAGCATTTACAGCGTATTTGAAACCTTGGTCATTCTCTACTTCCAACTCAGTAGTTAAGCACCTATACGCGATAAACAAAAGCACGGCAATATAAACCCAAAAAAGCAAGCGGTACAATCAAAGACTGCTTAATCATAAGTTAAACTTCGACAAATTCTGAATTTATTGCCGAAGATGCGATAATAGCCAGGCTGAGTCACAGCCAAACTTGGGTGATGGGAGAGCCGGACGCTATTTATGAATCGCTTGATTGATGTATTTAGAGCAGTAAACTGGGCGATCTTACTATCGCTTGTCTTGCTCTCGGCACCCGCGCGCTCCTTGACTCTACAGCCCTCGGTGATCCTGGAAGAAACCCATGATTCGTCCTGGTTCACCCAAGGTTTATTTGTGGCGCAAGACGGCCTGTATGTGAGCAGTGGGAAGTACGGGCGCTCTGCGCTAATCAAGCAATTTGACAACCAAATCCAGACCCACTCTCTGCCCGCACGTTATTTCGCGGAGGGATTGACCGTTATTGGTAACGATATATATCTACTTACCTGGAGGGAGCAAACCCTTTTAATCTTCGATAGGCAGTCTCTAGAGCTAAAAGGGCAGAGATTTTACCAGGGTGAGGGTTGGGGTTTAACACACTCCGAGCAGCATTTAATTATGAGTAACGGCAGCCATGCATTGCAATTTCGCAATAGACACACATTTGCTTTGGAAAAAACTCTGATTACTAAAGTGGATCGATTGAACGAACTCGAGTATGTCCAGGGTACGATTTGGGCCAACCGCTGGTACGATGATCACATTTATGCGATTGATGTCGAAAGTGGTTGTGTTCATGCTCGAATAGATCTGAGCGGATTGAGAATTGCCAGCGTTAAGCCAAACCGGCAAAACGTTGTCAATGGTATTGCCTATGATCGAGAAAATAGCGGGCTGTGGGTTACGGGAAAATACTGGCCCAAGCGTTATTTAATCAAACTGCCCCAGCTTGTTAAAACCGATTGCTGATGAAATTTTATCGAAAAATTGTCATTTTGACGGGAGCGGGAATCTCAGTTGAGTCGGGAATCGAAGCCTTTCGAGCTGTCGATGGCCTTTGGGAGAATCACCGTATTGAGGATGTGGCAACTCTAGAAGCGTTTACTAGGAACCCAGTATTCGTCCATCATTTTTATAATCTTCGCCGCCGTCAATTATTGGATGGTGTCCAGCCCAACGTCGCTCACAGAGCTTTGGCAAATCTAAGTAAGCGACTTCCCGGGCGGGTCGTCTTGATAACGCAGAATATCGACAATTTGCATCAATTGGCAGGTAGCGATCCGATTTTGCCCATGCATGGCGAATTATTGAAAATCCGCTGCAAACGAACCAATTCCTTATTTACTTGCCTAGGTGACTCCGCTCCTGAAGATTGTTGCCCCTGCTGTGGGGAGGCCGGAAATCTGCGCCCTCACATCGTCTGGTTTGGTGAAATGCCACTGTTTATGGGCCAAATCGAAAAAGCTATTCAATATTGTGACTTATTTGTAGCCATTGGTACGTCGGGAAATGTTTACCCGGCAGCGGGTTTCGCCGAGAGCGCCAGATATTATGGCGCCCATACCGTAGAATTAAACTTGGAACCTTCGGCTACTGTTTCACAATTCGACGAGCAACACTATGGACCCGCTACGGAAGTTGTCCCGAATTATTTTTCCAAGCTCACCTAGCTGGATGGGGAGCGGTTATTTCCGGCGGTCATCGTTGAATGGATGCCGTAAAGGATTTGCCACGACTGGCGAAGTGCTTCATTCTTCGACCGCTTTCGTGGATATCGTCTCGATAGCGGAATCTTTGTGAAGCCGCCGGATTTTATCGGGCGACTGTGAATTGGCTCTCCCGACCATCTTTACCGTCGGGTTAAATATGATTTGTCACATAAAAATTTACGTAATGGTATTTATCAAAAATTATGTTAGATCGCAATGTACTTACGCAACTCTCCACCCTTAAAAAAGAAATTCGCGCCAGCCGCGATGTTCAACAAGGCACAGTCCGCGGTAGCAGTGGACGCTACGGCTTCATTGACTTGGATGATGGTCGAGATATTTTTTTAGCCCCCGAACAAATGCAACGGGTGCTAAACGGCGATCGAGTAGAGGTTGTCGTCACTCAAAAGAATAAAGAGCAATTTGAAGCTCGCCTGGAAAAATTATTATTTTCACCGCAGAAACAAATCGCGGGCAAATATTGCCTCAATGACAAGGGCCACTTTGTCATCGTGGAACAACACCAACACACTCGCTGGTTTTTTGTTCCGTCTAAATTACGAATCAGTGCGCAGGATGGTCAGTACGTTACTGCTCGAATACAACAGCATCCCTTTGATTCCGGAAGAGTTCAAATTAAAAATATCCAGGTTTTAGGCCCCGAGTTCAATGCGGAGACAATGCGTAAATTTACTTTAGCTTCCTTCCAATTACACGATGGCTTTCCGCCGGACGCAAAGGAACAAAGTCAGCATCTGCAAACAAAAAAACTTGAACTTATCGATAATGACTACCGTCAAGATTTACGAAATCTGGATTTCGTTACCATTGATTCGAAGGGCACAAAAGACATGGACGACGCCCTGAGAATAATTTCAACCGATGAAGGTTGGTGTTTGTCTGTGGCAATCGCAGACCCAAGCGACGAAATCTTACCGGACTCGCCTCTGGATAAGGTGGCCTGGAGACGAGCACAAACCATCTACTTTCCTGGAAAACCGGTCACAATGCTGCCGGAAGCTCTATCACACGAACGCTATTCTCTTGTCTCTGGACTGGACTGTTATGCCATTGTCTGTGAGATGCATATTGGTACAGATGGCCAGGTCAAACGCCATCGTTTTATTCCCGCCGTCATCCAATCCAAAGGCAAACTCAGTTATCAACAAGTCACCGCCTTGTTAAACGGTCGAGACTACACTTTACCGGCGCAACTGGATTCTGCTGTGCCATTTCGGCAACAATTACAGATCCTGAAAGCTTGTACTGAAGCCATGCGGACATATCGTCGAGAAAATCAGTTGGTCAACGAAGGTAGAAATGATTTTCTGTTAATTTTAAACGAGCGCGGGCATTTAGAAAAAATTGAAAAACTGAAAGCAACCATTGCACACTTATTAGTTGAAGAAGCCATGGTGGCAACCAATCAATGCGCGGGTAATTTTTTAGCGGAAAATAAAACTGGCATTGCCGTGGTACACAGAGGCTATCGCAATGAGCGACGTGAGGATATTGAAAAATTATTAAAGGAATGGCTGGGTCAAGAGACTTTTTCCGATAGCAGGGAATTGGATAATTTCATTGCCATGAATCACACTATGCAAAAAGATCCAGAGGCCAAGAATGCTTTGGCGGTACAAAGGCGATTCCTGCAAGGCAGTGAACTTTCTCTGGAGCACGAACCTCACTTTGGTCTGGGCGCACCGTACTACGCCAATATCACTTCACCCATCCGGCGCTATCAGGATCTGGTTAACTTGCGCTCGATTCATTGGATACTCAAAGGTAAAAAAGATAAATTGGGACAAATTAAACCGAAGGTCGTCAAAGGTTTAAACGAAGTGTTATCCAATAATCGCTTCGCCTTGAGATTTATGGAGCAGTGGCTGATCGCTAACTACATGAAAGATAAAGTTGGACGGACATTTCAAGGCTACATTGCGCTGTTAACTAGCCAGGGCGTTGGCATTCGTCTACTCGATACCGGTATTGAAGGTTTTATTGTCGCGAGAAAAGAAAGTAAAGCCAAGCCCGGCGAAGACTTCGATAAAATTTCATTCAACAACCAGCGAATGGAGCTCAGCTGGAATGGCGTACCTCTGTACTATGATCAATTGGTTTCAGTTACCCTCGGCGCTATCGATACCGATAAAAAGAAGCTCGTATTCCAATGGGCAGAGGGGGCTCCAGGACAAACAGAGAAGACTCCAGGAGAAAAACAGGCATAACTGGATCGAGAGTCTGCTGTTTTGTTATCCGATCAAATATTCCTGGCAGTGTTGCCTTTAGCTTATCTTGCAAAGCCCGTTTGAAAGTTTCTTGAGGTAATTTACCAAAAGTATGGGGAATCCTTTTTAATATCAAACCGAGGAATCCCTATAATATTGTTATTGAGGTTTCTTCAGTAACATACTGTTATGTTTTAAGTAAGGTTCAACATGGTCGATGAAAATAAAAAGAATCCGCTTGAATCCGCTTTTTTAGGGGTGAACTCCACTTCCAAGTGCGCCAAAATATTTTAAAGAGACATGACCTGAGTGCCTGATAAAATGAGGTTTCTGACATCTTATTTCAATCAGGGGAACAGCAAGCCATGTCATATCAACATTTTACAGCAAAAGAACGTCACACACTGATGTACCTTTTGCATTGGAAGCTGAGTTATCGTGAAATTGCGAGACGCTTAGGTCGTCATCACACCACCATTTCGCGCGAAGTCAAAAGGAATGGTCGTCGCACAGGAAACTATTGGGCTGAACCGGCTCACGGCTGGGCAATAGCGCGACGTCAACAACCCAGGCATAGGCGAAAACAAACGAATCAATCACTGCACGCCTACGTAGTGACGCATCTAAAAGAAGATTGGTCACCAGAGATAATTACCGGTCGATTGAAAATTGACTTTCCTCGCCGACGTGAGATGAGAATGAGCCCAGAAGGGATTTATCAGTGGATCTTTCAGGATGCGATCAATGGTGGTGCCCTCTATTTGCATTTACAGCGACGACATAAAAAACGCCGTAAGCAGTGTCGTTATGGGACGAGAGGGTTAATTCCAGATCGAGTCAGTATTCATGACCGACCGGTAGGTATAGAGAGGCGTTGTCGTTTTGGTCATTGGGAAAGTGATAGTGTTGAGGGCGCAAAAGGTAGTGGTGGTATCGAGACACACGTTGAAAGAAAAAGTCGATTACTGGTTGCCACCCCATTAGATGACAAGCGAGCAGAGACTTTTAGTCGGGATGTAATCCCCCCATTATTAACGTCAGCTAAAAATAGAGGCTTTTTCAGTTACAACAATTGTCTTGGTGGTACGCCACCAATTGCTGAATGT
>JBLIHY010000100.1:0-7610 GCA_047634655.1 Cellvibrionaceae bacterium | reverse complement strand
TTAGTATCGATTTCGATGGCACCCAGTTGTTTGACGGCTCCGGCAGCCTGTTTGCCGATCTGTATCAGTGGCGCCTCGACAGCAGTCCTATTACCAATTCAGACGGCAGTCTCGTTAATACAGCCGCACTTGCTTTTCCATTAAATGAGCTTTCGTTGCAGCCCGGAGAAACCTACGATGTTAGCCTGGTTGTCAGTGATCAGTCGATGTTTCTTTCTTCTACAGAAGAAATACGCAGTCTACGCGTCAACAATAATAGCCCTGTAGCAGGAGAAGAAATAAACGTAAGCGTCAACGAAGGTCGTTCAGTTACTATTGATATCTTCGAATCATTATGCACTGGTCAGACTGAAGACAGTATAAGTTGTCGCCCATTTTTCGGAGATATTCGTGATGGAGAGACCCCAGGTCTTTTGGCTTACGGCGCGCAAAACGGTACACTCAATACCAACACCCCGGCGGATGGCAAGATAGAATTTACATCGACACAACCTTTTGCATCCGGCGATGGAAGCTTCCAGTTTATACTGACCGACAGCTTTAACGAAGCTTCATCACCAAGTACAGTGACCGTGACGGTCACTGCCCTCGGCGTTCCAACAGCTGGGAATGATAGCTATACGGTTATGGCATTGAGCACTGAAACCATCCCAGTCGCACGCCTATTAGGAAATGATAATGCGGGGGATGGCCTAACCCTTCGGATTATTTCAGTCTCCAATCCCAGCGAGGAGGGTGGAACAGTAACGCTGGATCAAGACGAAATTAGCTATACACCACCGAGATTTTTGACCGGTATTAACGCAGACAGTTTCAGTTATACCGTAGAGGATGATAATCCTGTTGGACCGCAGAGTAGTGAAGGGACAGTAAGGGTCGCCATTGAAGCAACTGTCACTCATGCATCGCTACTAACCGTTGGTGGTGTTGTGCAAGTAAATTGTGCAAGTGGTTGTCATAATGGGACAGCATATGATGGCATGCCACCCAATTATAATGACTATGAAGCGTTAAGGCAGGTTGCTATCAGTACTACAGGCTCTCAATACGACTCGCCTCATAATGCGTATAGCGCCGACATTACACTGGCTGAACCAACAACAGATACTGAATTATTAACCAGTATTCTATTTAAAAATGCTTGTAATAGTAGTGCTCTCAGCCTTACTAGTGGCGGTACGGCTACAAGTCATACGGGAAGCAGTCCATTATGCGACTCTGGTGCAGGGACAGATGGCATCGTAACTGAAGATGATTTGAATGACCTTGGGAGAGAATTGTTAGAATGGGTGCGACAGGGAGCGCCTAGATAAGATCTACCGTGGTTTTTGTTGGCAGATCAGGTCAGGACTGGTTATTTCCTGATTTGATCTTTAGTTGTTCGCGCAAAAGAATTTCTCCAAGCCGGATAGGCAACTCTAACTTGCTTCATGTCAACAGAGTGCTTAACCTCTATTAACAATAAGTTTTATCAGTATAATCTCGAAATACCAATAAACTATCTTCATTATAATTAAGTTGCTGTTATTCACAGCGGTCACGGGAAAATTATCAATATGGCTATCGTCAAAATCACCCCGGCAGGGGAATCAATCCATTGTCAGGCCGGACAGCAGGAAAAGTTTCAGTTCAACATATCCAATACGGTAGATAAGCAAATTCGTTATGGTATTCAGGTGAGAGCGGACGATCAAGCCGCCGCTTGGTTGACCATTGACGGTGATGTTGAGCGCGACCTGCAAGCGAGCAGTGACTCCACCATAGAAGTCAACGTAGCTCCGCCAGCTGGCTTGCTGAAAGAAGAGGATGGTCAGAAGAGTTTTAACTTTAAACTTCGCGTATACGATGTCAAAAACCCCGAAAGCACTGCCTACAGCGCCACGGTCAGCGTGATGGTGAAACCAACGGCATCAAAACCAAAACCCTTTCCCTGGAGGTGGATTGCCATCATCACTGTCAGTTTGTTTGTCATTGTCGGGTTGGTTACCTGGTTTTTGACAAGGGCGCCAGAAGACCTTTATCGCTACTATCGTTTCGAGGTCACCAAGGTGCGCAATATAAGTGCCCCGGGGTCTAATATGGTGCAATTGGCAGAGTTGAATTTTTATGATGAAAATAACCGTCATCTCACTTCAGCTACAATAAGCAATCCCGACGGTAGGAATCCCAGCAGTGAGGAACCGGACAAAGCCAATGATGGCGACAAACTCACCAAATGGTTAGACTTCAATATTACCCCACTGATTTATGACTTTGGCTCGCCGGTAAAGGTTAATGGCTACCAGCTGACCACGGCCAATGACTATATTTGGCGCGATCCGGTGCGTTGGTTACTTTATGGCAGAAATGATGATTCCGCTCCTTGGGTTCTTCTGGATAATAAGACGAGTTCTGATTATCCCACACCCATAAGCCGATTTACCGCAACCAGTCGTATCAATATTCCTCATGCAGATGAAAACGATTGAATGCATCCGGGCTCTTTTCCGAATCCCGATGATGATGTAAAGGGCTTTGATTTTTCAGGGATAATGAGTTAGAGGCAAAAGCAATAGCGAGTAATTACGTATGAAGACAGGTATTAAGAAAATGGATCGACGTCATTGGCTCAGACCGGCCAAATTACTGTTGCTATCGTTAGGGCTCTTCTTCACGCTGACGGCATGCGAAGCAGTAATACCTGCGGCAATTAATTTAGGTAAAAACCTGTTGATCGCTTCGACAAGTAATTACTCATCAGCCTATGCGGCATCCATTGATGAAATGCTGACGTTACTTAAAAAACCCCAGGCGCCCAGTAGCATTGTTTCAAGTATAGGAAGTTCCAGACCCTTGGAGCTCAATGTTGCTTTACTAAAAGACGGCTCGCCACCCATTCCGATCAAAGATGGCGCCGTGCTATACGATGGCAGAAAAAACCTCCTGGACAGTGATCGTATGAAAATCACTTTCGGCAGCAATCAGCGTTGTTACGTTTACGTGGTTGCCATTGATGCTACCGGTTGGGTGACTCCAGTTTTTCCAAGCTCCGAGTCCACTTTTCAGAACCCCATTTCCGCAGGGCAGTCGATCCAGATTCCAGAGGGTACTCGCTGGTACGCGCTTGACGAATACCGTGGGGTTGAGACTTTTTATTTTCTGGCTTCGCGCGTCCGCCGCCCGGATATCGAGAATCTGTTGAACAAGTTCAGTTTGCAGGTGCGTTCACCGATACGGCAATATCAGCCGGTGGAAAGCCCTACAATTGCTTCTCGCGGAATCGTTGCCATTGAAGCGGGTTCGCCAACTCGGGTCCAAAATCAGGTGGGCCAGACACACGATGTGATCCCAACGTCTTTCCTGGCTAAAATTGATAGCGTCGATCTCGTGGTTACCCGCTGGTTTTACCACAAATGAAGTGGTGGAGAGTAGATGGTTGACATTAGCGAGCGTATCATAAACCGCTAGAGAGTAGACAAAAGTTCCAAACCAAAATATTTTTGAATCTCTTCGGGTCATATACCCCGTCAGCTTGCTGCGGGGATAGCGATTTTTAAGTCGCCATTTTATACGTGTTCGGGTTCTTTAGATGAACAAATATTACAGTCCGTTTCTCCCATGGCTATCCCGAGTCAGTTGACGCAATCTATGTCAGAGCAGCAAATTTCTGATGTCCAAAACCATGTGGAGGAGAAGCGCGACGCTGGCGAGTATTCATCGTCTGGCGGTGGTGCTGCTTCTTTTATAGTTGTAAGTGTCGAGGACGGCGATAAAGATGACGAAGATGAGGTCATCGGTTTCGGCTCATCAGGTTACGACTTAATGCTTGGCTTTGACTATCTGATGTCCGACAGACTGGTGCCTGGTGGCGCTTTGAATGTTTCTGAAAAAGAAACGGATTTTAATTCCAAGCTCGGTGATCAGGAAATATCGTTAGTCAGCTTATCAACCTTCGGAAACTTTTACGCCTCTGAAAACATCTATTTTGACTGGTTGCTAGCATACTCCTTCTGAGGTCTGGATAGTGAGCGCGACGTGGAGGGCAATGCCGCAAAGGCTAATCCCGATGTGACTATTTTCTCCGCTGCGGCCACCGTGGGTTACGATTGGATCGCTTCAGAATGGGAATTCAGTAGTTATGGCCGAGTGGACTACACCGACACAACGATTGATGGCTACACTGAAGCTGGAACTCCTGGTTCTAACCTCATCGTCGAAAAGCAAAACAATATTAATTCCCTGGAAACGGCTCTGGGAGCTCGCGTTGGCCGTGTCATTAATTTGAAAAAAGGGGTGATTGTTCTCGCCTTCGAATTGGAATGGGTTTATCTTCATGAAGACGACCCAACCTCTGTGAGTGCCGCCTTTGAGGAAGTGCTTGATCAACCATTTGGTATTGTTGGTAGTGAAATGGAGAGTGATTACTTTAATGCTTCGCTATCGATTTCGGCGACCTACGCCGAGGGGTTTTCGGCCTTTCTGGGCGTGGACACGCTCTTTGGATGATGGCCAGTTGAGTCGGGAGTTTTATACGGCCGGATTGCGTTGGGTATTTTAGTTTGTCTCAGGGTACGCTGGTGCGGTTTGATCTCCCTTTCTTAGCAAGGGTATGCTCGCCGGCTACTCAAGCACAAGAATATTGGTTGAAATATTTTTTGGAGCGTATGTGCATCGATCTGGATCATGTTGTTACTATTAGTAGGCGCTTCTCAGTGGAAAGATGCCTGAGTTAAATCGGCGGTGAAAAGTGGCTTGGCATCTGGAAGCCATATTTTTATGACAAATGATACCAACCGTAAATGATAGAGTAGTGTTTTCCCCGGTTCCTCAGATAGGCTGGGTTTAAAGCAAGGGGGTTAGATGACTAAGAAAGACAAACGTATATTAATTGTCAGTGCCGTACTGATTGTTCTGGGATACCTTGCCACACTGGGTATGGGCCTCTCCCAAGATAATGGCTCGACCGGTATGGATAATGCCACGCCAAGCTGGACAAAAGTGATAGGTGCTGTGATGTCTCCTTTTGCGCCCCGCGTTGATTTGACGAATCTGCGATGTTTCAACGAGCCGGTGTCTTCATTTTTCACGCTCAACGCTGCAAGCTCGAGCTGTACCATTATTTTTAGCAAGTCGTCAGGGTTAACCGGTGATGAGGACTTCTGGAAAACAGAAGTCCAAGCTTCATCGAGCAGTGGAACGAAGGTTCCGGTTTACAGTAAGTCAAAATTCGATACCAAGGAAGATGCACCCTCAAATTGCGGAACCTCCACACCACAAGGTCTTTGGTTGAAAATCGAATACTCAGCAAGTACAAGTGAAGAGAGCTCAGGAGGATATGACTGCTGGTTGCCACAAGAGGACTCCTCCGCGTCTTTCACTGTACTGGCGGAAGGTGGGAGATTAACGCTTTCTTGTGTGGGGTGCTCATCCAATAGAAGTATAAATGCAAAATTAGAATAACCGTTATTCCAGATTACTTCTTTGCCAATATAGCATCCCGTGAGAGCTGGCTCGATAGAAAATGGGTGTACTGACACGGCTAAGTCAGCCGCTCTCTACAGCGAGAGGAGTTCTTATGCCTTATGGCTGAGGATCCCATTTAGTGCGGATTTTAGGCGAATAATGAGCCTATTTAACCAAAAAACCGCAAAAAAATTAGCCAAATTTGGCTTTTTCACAGTGGAGTTGTCCTGGGCCTGACAGGTTCTTAGGATCGACTGCTCTGTTGGCCAGCCTATACTAAAGACTTATTGTTTCTAACCTTTAGAAAGCTGAATGTTGATGAAACTTTCCCTTCACAGGCTTTTTTACAGTCTCAATATCTGTTGGGTTTCGTTCCTCAACCCAACCTACCGAGCTAAGGCCAAGCTCAATCAGCAAAATCAAAGACTCTGACCCCATCGATTCCTGACCCCATCGATTCTCAGGGTATTGCCGATGGGCTTAAACCGATGGTGATTCCTTATGGTACCGCCTAAACCATCGCCATGGGCGAAGCGTTTACGGTGAGGTTTTTTGGGGTGAAAAACAAAGCCAATCGCCGACATCTTTGACAGCAGCTGGGGGTTTACTACCCCCAAAGGTCTTTGTTTTCAACCCAAGCTTGGATGTGGCCGCGTCATCCTCCGATCCGCGAGCGCAGGCATATTCCAACACAGTGGTTGCGACTACAGATTTCAGAGGGGCGTAATCGTCAGGTGCGGCGGATGACTGCGGCAGTTGGTCATCCGACTCTACGTTTGGTCCGCGTGGCTATCGATAACTGGTCAATTGATGGGCTGGTGCCGGGGCGTATCGGCTTTGCGACTCCAGTTACGGCGTGTCTATGTCAGATTAAACTGGTTTTTCAGGTAGGCGATAATATCGTTGGGCTCGTAGAGCCATCCCACAGAATTATCAGATTTCTCTATTCTTAGACAAGGCACTTTGTGTCGACCACCTTTGCGCACTAATTCTACTTTAATCTCAGCATTATTTTTAGCACCGCGCAACTCAATGTTGAGAGCGTGACGCTTTAATTGGCGGCGAACTTTGACGCAAAAAAAGGCAGGCCTTTATATTGCTCTGACGCCCTATAACTCTTTTCAGAATAAACTGCGGGTACCTTATTTTGGATGATTAGCGCGTTACCGGCAGAAAATAATTTCTTGTTGACAATTTCAAAAATAAGTTGCAGGATATTGACGTTGTTAATTTTTCGTTAGTAGCGATAAATTAATAAATAATATAAATAATATAAATAATATAAATAAGAGGAAGTAAAAATGGATCTTAAAAAAGCTGCCACCACCCTTGGTATTGACTTGTCCGGTGTTTTAACTGATGGTGAAATTGCTAATCTGGAGAAAATGCCTGCCAAAAAAGCTAAGCCTATGATTGAAGATGCCTTCAATAAAGCGCATAAGGCGGCTGAGTTGGCGAGATTATTGGCAGAGATGGGTCTTGATTGAAGAATGAGCTCTATGGCTTAATTTTTCGTCATTTTTGTCGAAGTTAATTCAAAGTGAGTATGAGTATGAGTATGCACTCTGCCTTTCCTGGCAGAGTGTTTTTTTTGGTGGTATGAAAAACTATATGGTCCGTAATAAGTTAGACTTAGTGTAATAATCACCGATTTTTTAGAAAACGCTTGAGCAACTTGCAAAATTAATCAGTTGAGCTAATTTTCCAGACATAACGCGCCTGAAAAAATGAAAGAGTTGCCCTTTTTTGTTAAAATCCCGAGTGTTAAATCAAAATAAAAAAGAGCATGAAGATGAATCACCTTCGAGAGACATTATCGCAATCTTTTTCCGTGGCTGTCGGAAGATTTTGGTCCGCTCACTGAAAAGCAACAACAATTGATTGCCGTGCTGGAATTGAGTCGACCTGAAGAGTATATCCGCAGCACTCGTGGTTATCCAGGTCGTCCCAAGAAAGACCGTACACCGATTGCCCGTGCCTTTGTGGCAAAGGCAGTGTACAACGTGCCAAACCACACTGAAAAGTGTCCAGGTTCCTACAAACGTTCTAAAAATGCGACGCTGGTGATTCATGAAGAGATTATCGCGCAACCGTAAAGCGCTATTCCGCTAGGCCCTCGCTTTAAAGGCTATCGAGATTTTGTGATTCAAGATCTAGTGATACATACA
>JBLIHY010000099.1:0-7660 GCA_047634655.1 Cellvibrionaceae bacterium | reverse complement strand
AGTTTCGCGGCGCCGAGAACCGCTGTTCGGGTCTGGCGGAAGCGTTGGCGACAATCGCCAAAGAATACACAGTGCGCTACTTTGACGCAGGCGTGGTTGCCGACGCCTGCCCGGTCGATGGAATCCATCTCGACGAAGATCAGCATCGCTTGCTGGGTAAAGCCTTGGCGCGCACTGTATCCGCAGAGATTTTACAGTAGCGAGTTCTACTTATTTTTACTGCAACACCTGAACCGGGTGAGGTAAGTGCTTTTCACTGAAGCGCTTGGCCTGGCTGCGACAGGAGAAACCCGTTGCCAATAGTTGCCCCTGATGCTCGGAGTTCTCGACCACAGCTTCCCAGGAGAGCCGGTAAATTGCCTCGGAGTTTTTAACATTAGCGGTCTCGTGGCCGAAGGTACCGGCCATACCGCAACAGCCGACATTGATCACTTCCAGCTTATGACCCAGATCGCTGAAAACTTTCTGCCAGCACTTGATAGATGTCAGCGCATTGGTTTTTTCCGTGCAATGGGCCAAGAGCTTGTAGGTCTTTCCAGACGGAGCGACGGCAGGGAGTTTTTGTTGGGCCAGCCACTCCTGAAAAAGCAGCACATTCGGCGCTTCGAGACCGTCTACTGTTTTATATTCACCGCGGTAAGCCAGCGTCATGGATGGCTCAAGACCCACCAGGGGAATACCCGTTTGTTGCAGTTGTTTGAGTTGCCCGGCGGTTCGATGAGCGACTTTGCTAAAGGCCTGGCGAAAGCCGTGGACGTGAAGCGGTTTGCCGTTGGCCAAATAGGGAGCTACCCACGGTGAAAAACCTAAGGCTTTCAACAAATCCAGAGTATCGAGAACCAGCTCGGTTTCAAAAAAACGAGTAAAGGAATCTTGAACCAGTATCACACTTTTTTGCTTTTGCTCCTCGGTGAGTGCGCTCAATGCGGCGTAACTAGCAATGCTCACCTGGCGCTCTCGCAGTGCCTGATCGAAATTGACGCGAGTCAACAGCGGGCTATCAGTCAGTCCCACAAAACGGGACAACAGACCGCGAACCGGGGATGAATCCATCAGCAGGTTGTAGGCAAAGCCGACGCGGTTGGCAACTGGCAGAGTCCTTTCCAGTGAAGCGACGAAATAATCTTTCAACGGTCGGGCATAGCGGCTGTAGTAGAGGGATAGAAACTTGGAGCGAAATTCCGGCACGTCGACTTTGACCGGGCAGGAGCCGGTGCAGGACTTACAGGCCAGACAGGCCATCATCGACTCGTGCACCTCGTGCGAGAAGTCGTAGTTGCCACGGCGGCTACCGATTGTATTTAACAAACGCTTGGGGTAATTCAAACAATTGCCGAACCAGCTCTGCGAAGCTAGCTTTTTCGCTGCGCTATCTGCACTGACCCCCTGCTTTTGCAATTGTCGCAGCCATTCCCGAATCAACGAGGCGCGGCCCTTGGGCGTATGAGTGCGCTTGCGCGTCGCCTTCCAGGATGGACACATGGCATCATTGGGGTCCCAATTGTGACAGGCGCCGTTACCATTACAGAACATTCCTTCCTGAAAACCTTTCCAACTGTCGCCATCGATGGTTTTGTCGTACTGCCCGCGGGTAGCAACAGCATCGATTTTCAACAGGGGTATGTCGGCGGCAGGGGTGGCAATTTTGCCAGGATTTAACTGATTGTAAGGGTCGAAAGCCTGCTTAACCGTCTGCAATAATGGATAGAGCGCGCCAAAGAACCTGGGCGCATACTCGGAGCGAACACCTTTGCCATGTTCTCCCCAAAGTAAACCGCCATACTTATGGGTTAACTCTACTACCTGATCGCTGATGATGCGAACCTTGCGCTCGTCCTCGGGATTTTTCATATCCAGAATGGGGCGAACGTGCAGCACCCCGGCATCCACATGACCAAACATGCCATAGTTCAGATGGTGTGAGTCCAGGAGCTGGCGAAATTCGGCAATATAGTCGGCCAGGTGATGAGGCGGCACGCAGGTATCTTCGACGAAGGCCACCGGCCGGGCCTCACCTTGAATATTGCCTAATAGCCCCACAGCTTTTTTACGCATGGCCCAGATTT
Source organism: Cellvibrionaceae bacterium (assembly GCA_047634655.1). Taxonomy (GTDB): domain Bacteria; phylum Pseudomonadota; class Gammaproteobacteria; order Pseudomonadales; family Cellvibrionaceae; genus CANLBN01. The sequence continues at coordinate 5,594 of JBLIHY010000099.1, read as the reverse complement.
TATCGACTTCTTCATCGCGAGCTACCGTATAACCGTGGCTGCGATTGTCGTCATTATTATCGAGCTGTTGCAAAAGCGGCGCGAGTTTTTCCTTGAGCTCTTGCTCACTATCGGCGGTGTATTCCACCAGATTAATGCCGGCGAGGGATTGCCCCTCATCTTCGGGGAAAAACTCTGCAACGCTGTCCCAAACATTGTCGTCCTTGGCGAGGTTTAAAACCAATGAATCGATGGTCTCAATGGAGGTGGGGCCCACTTTCATAATGGCTTCAGCATCGCGCAGCGCCGAGTCAAAGTTATCGTAGCGTAGATTGACCAGGGCAGTTTTCTTGGGAACGGGCAACAGGTTCAAAGTCGCTTCGACAATGAAGCCCAGCGTTCCTTCACTACCGCAGAGCAAGCTATTGAGGTCCAACTTATCATCCGCGGTGCGCAGGTGTGCCAAGTCGTAACCGGTCAGACAGCGGTTTAACGGCGGAAAGGCTCGTTGAATCTCATCGCGATTCTGCCGATCTAACTGATCGACGATACGATAAATGTTGCCGGCCATATCCTCACGTGATTTTTCTTGCTCGAGGGTTTGCATATCCACTGGCGAAGTCTGCAACAGCGTTCCATCCATCAAAACCGTGGATAGCTCGAGTACGTGGTCGCGGGTTTTCCCATAAGTACAGGAACCTTGGCCAGAAGCATCGGTATTTATCATGCCGCCGATGGTGGCGCGATTGCTGGTCGATAATTCGGGTGCGAAAAATAAGCCGTGGGATTCAATGGCTGCATTGAGCTGATCTTTAACCACGCCGCACTGAACACGAGCCCAGCGCTCCTCCACGTTAATTTCCAAAATTTGGTTCATGTGACGGGAGGTATCGATCACCAAGCCGTCGGTAAGTGACTGGCCATTGGTACCGGTGCCACCACCTCTCGGGCTGAGAACGATATCGCGGTAGGCCGCTTTCTGGCTCAACTGGGTCAGGATTAACAGGTCCTTAACGTGCTTGGGATAGATAACTCCCTGGGGCAGAACCTGGTAAATAGAGTTGTCTGTGGCGAGTACCGTGCGATTGGCGTAATCCAGGCAGCGCTCGCCCTCAAACCCCAAATTACCGAGATCAGTAACAAAATTTTGATAGCGCTCTTGAGTTGCTGAGAGATGATTAAGGGCTGGGATCATGCTGGTCACTGCCGACTAATTTATAATCTTAGATTCTACCGTGATACCTCTGGGATGACCAAGGTGCGGTACTTAAGGATATTCTGATTAAGTCATCCATGATTGAAAATGGTGGCACTTATCCTGTGCCACAGGAATCTCTGAATTAATCAGAAATTCCTTAAAGGTGATCCAGAAAACTCTTGACCTTACTGGCGTAACGACGACTAACTATTGGACTTTCTTCGGTGCCACTCAAACGCACCGTGAAGTAGCCATCAACATGACGCTCCAGACTCTGAATATGCTTGATTGATACCAGAGCGTTGCGGTGTACGCGGATGAATTCCCGGCTAAAGCTTGCTTCCAGTTGTTTGAGCGTTTCATCAATCAATACCTTGCCTTCGATGCCAACCACCATGACGTATTTTTGATCCGCCAGAAAACAACGGATGTTTTCAACGGGGATCAGCTCTACACCGCGGTGACTTTTAGCGGTGAGGTGTCCACGCTTTGGTTCTACACCCAGGTTAGCCAAAGCTTCCTGCTGTAACTTATTCACGATCCGAGCTTTATCTAGCGCTTTCTGCAACTTCTGTCGCTGCACCGGTTTCAGCAGGTAACCGTCGGCATGGGTTTCAAAAGCATCGAGTGCGAACTGATCGTGCGCCGTGGTAAAGATAATCGCGGGTGGCGCATCCAACCGCCCGATCCGTTGCGCTAATTGCAGACCGTCTTCCCCTGGCATTTCGATATCCAGCAACAATAAAGTGGGATCGTGCACGAGTACCGCCTGGTAAGCCTCGGCGCTGTCCGCAGCCTCGGCGAGTACATCATAGCCTAATTCACCCACCATCTTTGACAGACGGCGGCGAGCCAGGGGTTCATCGTCGACAATTACAATATCCATTGGTCAGCAAGTTCTAGGTAAATTCAAGGTAACTCGATAGCGTTGATTGTCCACAACACTTTTCAGCTCTGCTTTGTCGCCGAAGTATAGCTGCAAACGCGCACGAATATTGTCCAGAGCCATGCAGTTCCCTGATCTAGCGCCGCTCGGGGCTACGCTTGGGATAGGGTTATCAATCAGAATTTGCACGCGATCAACTTCCGAGCGGATGACAACCCGTAACTCACCACCCTGCGGTAAATGCTGAATACCATGGGCAACCGCATTTTCCAATAAGGGTTGTATCAGTAGAGAGGGAATCTGAATATCCGGTAAAGGTTTCTCAAATTCCCAACAGATCGACAAGCGCTCACCCAGTCGCCGCTGCTCGATGTCCAGGTAGCGCAGACAGATAGCGATCTCGTCTTGTAAGGTAACCAGACCCGGGGCCTGTAGACTGGCTCGAAAGAGTTCGCTCAAGTCTTCGATAGTATCTTCGGCGGCCTTGGGATCCATATCGATCAGACTGGCAATAGTGTTCATACTATTGAAGAAAAAGTGCGGGTGAATACGCGCCTGTAAAGACTGAATGCGCGCCTGCAACTCCGCTTGCTTCTGTTGTATCAATTGTTGTTGCAAATACAAGTAACGCAAAAATATGCCGCTAAAAATCGCGGCGATCAACCATTGCTCTATCCACAACCAGACATCGACTGTAACCGCCTGAAGCCACTGAATGAGCCACAAAACCACTGCCGCCACTGAGAGGCACAGTATGTAGACCAAGCTGCTGCTGATCATAAACGGTAGCTGATTCAGCCAACGACGCAAAAAGCACAAAAACAATGTACAGACGAGTACAATCCATTGCACTACGATAGAGGTGATGCCAAATTGCAGCCAGGAAAAAGTCCTGGAATCCGCCAACACCAACACCAGCGCCAGCAACTCTGCGACCAGTACCAACATCAGAATTGCAGAGGGATGGCAGAGATAAGGCAGCTGTAAAGGAGAATCTTTGAGGGACATAATTGCAGTTTAGCATAGGCTATCCCACCTACTAGACCCCGGATATTTGCCCTCTAATCCTATATACCCAGATGCTTTTGTCGACCGAGATAAGAGTATCTATCACAAGAGTTTCACCATGAGTAATCAGACTAAACCCGAAGACCAAATCACTTCCTCTGCTTGGGGAGGACGATTTCAGGAGCCCACCGATCGCTTTGTGCAACGCTTTACAGCTTCCGTCAATTTTGATCGACGACTGTATGCCGAGGATATCGCAGGCTCTATTGCCCATGCCACTATGCTCGCACGAATAAACGTGTTGACTGAATCTGAAAAAACTCAAATTATCGAGGGTTTGAATGCAATTAAGGTGGACATCGAAGCCGATAGATTCGCTTGGTCCATCGAATTAGAAGATGTTCACATGAACATTGAAAAGGCACTTACAGACCGCATTGGTAGCACCGGCAAAAAACTCCACACGGGCCGCTCGCGAAATGATCAGGTGGCGACAGATATTCGCCTTCACGTACGCGCCGCCATCGACAACATCGGCCGTGAGCTAACGCGTTTACAGCAAGGTCTATTGCAGGTTGCCGAGCGCGAGGCCGAGACCATTATGCCCGGATTCACTCACTTGCAGACCGCGCAACCCGTTACTTTTGGCCATCACTTAATGGCTTGGTTCGAAATGCTGCAACGCGACTACGATCGCTTCGTGGATTGTCGACGTCGACTCAACCAATCCCCTCTGGGAGCCGCGGCATTAGCGGGAACAACCTATCCTATCGATCGGGAGCTGACGGCTAAGCTGCTCGGTTTTGAGCGCGCAACCAACAACTCTCTGGACTCCGTTAGCGATCGCGATTTTGCCATCGAATTCTGCGCCACCTCCAGTCTATTGTTGACCCATCTATCGCGCATCAGCGAGGAGTTGATACTGTGGGCCTCTGCCCAGTTCGATTTTATTGAGCTGCCCGATCGCTTTTGTACCGGCTCCTCCATTATGCCCCAGAAAAAAAATCCGGATGTGCCGGAATTAGTACGCGGAAAAACCGGTCGCGTCTATGGTGATTTAATTAGCTTGCTAACACTGATGAAATCTCAACCTCTGGCTTACAACAAAGACAATCAGGAAGACAAAGAACCGCTATTTGACACTATTGATACTGTCGTCGACTGCCTGCGCGCCTTCGCCGATATGCTGCCCGCTATCCAAGCAAAGAAAGCCAGCATGTACTCAGCCGCTAAACGTGGATTTTCAACAGCGACGGATCTGGCCGATTACTTGGTCGGCAAAGGCATTGCCTTTCGCGACGCCCATGAAATCGTCGGTAAGACAGTGGCTTATGGCATTGAACACCAAAAAGATTTATCAGATATGAATCTGCAGGAATTACAACATTTTTCCACCAGCATCGAAGCTGAGGTATTTAAGGTATTAACTTTGGAAGGGTCGGTTGCCGCCAGAAATCATCTAGGTGGTACGGCGCCCGAACAAGTTCGAGCGGCTGTGAACATTGCCAAAGAAACATTGCTTAACCGCACATAGATATTCGACAAAATCGATAACGCGCACATTGGAACAATTCGCGGCAACAAATTTTTTTTAGTTTTTTACTATTAAAAACATTTAATTATTTAATTATTTTTATCGATCTGGATTTTCTATTATGATCACCGAAGCAACTGATTAAAACCCGAGGAGTTAACAATGATCACGAATCAAGAAGGCCAAACTGTACCTTCAGCCACATTCCGAATCCGCGAAGGTGATAGCTGGAGAGATATGACCACCGATGAAATTTTCAAAGGCAAAAACGTTGTGCTGTTTTCACTACCAGGTGCTTTTACCCCGACCTGTTCTTCAACTCACCTGCCGCGATACAACGAACTGACCCCAGTTTTCAAGGCAGAGGGCATAGACACCATAGCTTGCCTATCGGTAAATGATACCTTCGTTATGAACTCATGGGCGGGAGACCAGCACGCCGAAAACGTTTTATTTATCCCAGATGGCAACGGTGAATTCACCGAAGGCATGGGCATGCTGGTCAATAAAAATGATCTGGGTTTTGGCAATCGCTCCTGGCGATATTCCATGCTGGTGCGCGATGGTGTAATCGAAAAAATGTTTATCGAACCCGATCAGCCCGGAGACCCCTTCGAGGTCAGCGACGCCGACACTATGCTGGATTATCTCAATCCGAAGGCAACTCTGCCCAAGCGGATAACCCTATTCACTAAACCAGGCTGTCCACATTGTGCTCGTGCGAAAAAGCTGTTGGCAGAAAATCGCTACGATTATGAGGAAATTGTGTTGGGAGGCCATGGTGTCACTTACCGCTCATTGGCAGCGGTTACCGGACAGGGAACCGTGCCCCAGATTTTTATTGAAGGCCAGCATGTCGGCGGCGCCGACGATTTGGAAAAATTCCTGGCAGTATGATTTTAAAGACCCGTCAAAAAACCATCTAAAAGCAAATACTGACGTCGCCACGAGATAAGTAACTAACTACCCAAGCGCACAGGATGTGCGCC
>JBLIHY010000098.1:0-7982 GCA_047634655.1 Cellvibrionaceae bacterium | reverse complement strand
CGCGATCCAATCGTTTTTATATCTTCAGCAAAACACAGAAAGAGAAACCCAATGAATCTAAAACACCGTGGATTTAGCCTTATTGAAATTATGGTCGTGTTAATCATTATCGGAATGATAACCGCCGGGGTAGCCACTAATTTTCTAGGAAAAGCCGACGACGCCAAGCTAAAACAAGTCAAAGTGGATTTCGTCAATATTGAAAACGCCCTGGATCTATACAAGCTGGATAACTACCGTTATCCCACCAACGATCAGGGACTCCGGGCACTGGTCGAAAAGCCATCCAGCGATCCTGTACCGCGCCAATGGCAAACCGGTGGCTATCTAAAAGGTATGCCTCTGGACCCCTGGGGAAACACTTATGTTTATATTGAGCCCGGAGAGAAAGGTCCCTACGATCTCTACAGCCTCGGTGCCGATGGTCGCACGGGTGGCGAGGGTTTCGATGCCGATTTGTTTAACTGGCAGCGCTTCGAACAACAATAAACACCCAGCCAATCTTTGGAAGACGGAGAGTGCTACCCTGTGGTTGCCCTCAACATTAAATCAAAAGGGGAAAATTGCCCGGTTCACGCTAGTGGATTTAGCCTGATTGAGCTGCTGGTGGTGCTGTTAATTATCGCTATGCTGGCCTCCGGTATTTCCCAAGTGGTGAACCCGCTCGGCTCTACCGCTAAACGCATCAACCGGCAGGGCGACCAACTGTGGGCGCAAATGCAGTTTGCCCTGGACGATGCCCTGGTCCGCTACCGAGCTCTTGGTATCGCTGTGGAAGGGGACGAAGAAAATCCACAGTCCATCGAAAAATATCGCTGGGTTCGTTACGATGGCGAAAAATGGCTAGGCACCGATTTACCTCTAGGTGGCCATCGGCTCGATGAAGGGCTCACTTGGTCTATCGAAATCGAAGCTGTTCCGCTGGAAGCGGCTCTCGACGACCTTCTTGCAAGCGATGAGGACACAATAAAGCCGGTGATTGTGTTTTACCCTAGCGGCGAAGTCACCGATTTTTCGCTGATACTCAAACTGTCAGATGAAATGTTGCAGATAGCGCCCGATGCCGGCAATGAACGCTATCAGCTCACCCTGAATGAGCGCGGCCAATTGGCTCGCTATACCGTGGGAGAATCCGCCGAAGAATGAAAGCTTTTCGCCTCACTAAGCCAAACGAAAATATCAAGGGCTTTACCCTAATCGAAGTGTTGGCCGCTATTGCCATTATGGCCTTTGTACTGCCCTCGTTAATGTTATTGATGATGCAGCAGACCGATTACGCCGGCTCCATTCGCGAAAGAACTATCGCTCACTGGATCGCCGACAACAAAGCCAGCGAATTGCGGCTAAACCACGCCTATCTACAACAATTACAACAACGCGAATCCAGCGAAACCGTCGATATGGCGGGGCTGGAGTGGATCGTTGAAATAGATGTCGAAGATACCGTGGTCGGTGCTCTGGTAAAATATCGAATCGAGGTTAGTCGAGAGAATGACCAGCCACTGGTCACCCTGGAAACCTACCTGGATAAAATCTAGTGGCGCTTTTTCCAACTTTTCATAAACCAAACATCTACAGGAACGATGTTCACCGGCAAATGGCCGCAAAATCGGTCTTCGGGAAACAACTGGGCTTTACTCTGATAGAAATGCTGATTGCCGTTGCCATTGGTGCCGCCATCTCGGTAATGGCTTACACCTCTCTAGCCGGGGCCATCAGAGCGGACGAGCGAGTAAAGCAGGTCGTACGAGAAATCGACGAGGTAGACAGAGTCTGGCAATATCTCGGCAACGATTTATTATTTGCACTGCCCCGGCCGTGGGTCAATGCTTTGGGTACGACTAAAGCCCCAATGCTGGGGGTGGATGGCGATATCCTCTCGCAAAGTGACGTCATCATCGCCGGGGAAGAAGATTATTTATTGCAGCTTATCCGTGGCAATCGGGAAAACCTGTTAAATCGCCCGCAGAGCAATTTATACATGGTTGGCTTCCGCCTGACACAGGCCGACGATTCGGAACTAAAATCGCTGTGGCGGGATAGCTGGACGCCCGTCGACGGCAGTACGGAACCGAAAATGCAACAACGTTTGCTAGCGACTGGCATCGAAGAAATACGCTTCGAATATTTGCCGGCGACGTTTCAAGAATACAACGATCAAGCTTGGTTGAGCGGCTGGCCACCCAGCCGCCCGGCGGGCTCCATTAGCCTGCCCGCCGCCGTAAAAGTTCGCATCAACCTGGCTAGTCTGGGAGAAACCGAAAGAGTATTCACTCTATCGATGGCGAAGTGACAGTGGTGTATAAAACAGTGACGTACAAGATGGGCCTACCCAATCAACGGGGGACGATACTGATCATTGCCCTACTGGTCGTAGCCGTAATTACCGGTCTAACCGTAAATTTTGCCAGCGACTTTCAACTCTCGATGAAGCGCGCGGAACAGCGCCTATATTCCGGTCAGTTGAATCAGTATTGGTTCAGCATAGAACGCTTTGCAAGTTGGGTCTTGCGCCAGGATAAAAGCGATGATTTCAACACGTATGGCGGTGGCGCCAATGTCGATCATTTGGGGGAGCTATGGGCCAATTCGGACGAGGAGAAGGACTTTACCTTTGACTTTGGTGTAGCCAAAGGGGTGCTCGAAGATGCCCAGGGGCGCTTTAACCTGAATCAGCTGGCAACGAAGCTGAGCAAGCCCAATGCAAGCAGCTTCCGCGAAAAATATGCCCCTCAACACAAGCGTTTTATACGCTTGTTGCAGACGCAGGAAGATACTCCTATCTCCGTGGCAGAAGCTGAGGAAATCACCCAAGCCGTTATCGACTGGATCGATAGTGACAACCTGGTAACCGGCGTGGGCGGAGCAGAAAATGATTTCTATCTTTCGAAGGATGAGCCCTATCGAGCGGCTAATCGGACATTTACCAGTGTTACCGAACTGCGTTTAATCAAAGGAATGACAAACGACCTTTACCAACACCTCAAGTTGTTAGTGGTTGCCCTGCCAGATACCAAAGCCGGCATCAACATCCACACGGCTCTGCCAGAGGTAATGCGAACGTTAAACTCACCGGGCATAGAGACGCCCCTTGCGCCCGCGGAGGGAGAAACTTTACAGGCTTCGATGCCCGTTGCGGATGAACCTTCCGACCAGGTCTTCGCGGGCCCCCGGGAAGGCTATAAAACTGCCGGGGCCTTCCGTTCCGGGGGCGACTTCGCAGCAGTCTTCGGTAGCAACCAAAATCTTTGGCCGCCGGCAGACGGACTTTCCACGGGAAGTCAGTACTTTTTATTGAGCACGCAAATGAAAGTTGGAAATATAGAGCGCAAAAGCTATAGCCTGTTGCAGCGCACGAGCAGTAACAGTGGAGTCATAGAGGCTCAAGTTGTGCATCGCGGTAGCGAGGCCACTTTGTGAAAACACAGCTACCGGTAATAAGGGTGAATAGACCGTGAGTGAAAAACTCGTTATTCAACTACTCGAGGAAACCTGGAACGTCGAGAAAACCCCGAGCGATCATCTTTTAGACGCCCCCGCCGATCTTGAAGCCGACGATGCCCATGCATGGGCATCGTATCGTTTTCGCTGGGGTTTCACCAATGACAACTGCCACTGGCGGAGCGCTTCTCATGAAGGTTCAGGTGAAGAAATGCTGGCTTGGCTCTCCAACGAATCCCAGCCGGCAACCTTGCTATTACCCGGCTCTAAAATTGTCACTTTTTGCGTACCTTACAACAAGAAAGAATCGCGCTATTTTTCAAAGCTGCTCCCCTACCAAATCGAAGATGACGTATTGGTTCCGGTGGACAGTCTTTTTTTCGTGGCCGGGCGCCGGGAAGCAGAGGTAGTTACCGCTGCTTATGCGGACAGGCTCTGGTTAAGCAATCTGTTTCGATGGTTTCGGGATAACAATCTGGTGATCGAGCGCACCATTGCCGACTATCAGAGCTTGTTGGCAATGGGTAATGAATTAATTCTATGGTTTACCGAAGAAGGAACCTGCTGGGGTCATCGCAGCAATGGTCTCGGCTTCACGGTGACGCAAGCTCTGTCTAATAGCTTCTTGCAAGATCTATTGTTAAGACAGCAGGATTTGCAAAATCCTTGGTCGGTGAAAGTATTCGTAGAGGACTCAGAGTCCGAGGTATTGGTAAAAGAACAACTGATGCCAGCGGTGGACTACGACCTTGTCATCGGTCAACCGCCTGTGGATTTACAACAGAGAAATCAACTAAATTTCTGCCACGGTCAGTTTGGCAGACAGTCACCCATCGCCCATTGGTGGCACGAAGCAAAACCGTTGGCTTATCTTGCAGCAGCGGCTGTTATGGTGTTTTTTGCAGTGACGTTTGTCGATATTTATTCTTCAAACAAAGAACAAGGAACCATTTTGCAGGCGCGCGATGAGGCTTACCGATCGGTGATTCCACGTGGGCCCATCACCGATCCCGTACGTCGGCTAAGATCCATGTTGGGCAGTGACCAAGCCGGAGAAGAGGAGACCAGTTACAGTCTCTACTTGCTGTCAAAAGTAGCGCCGGTTGTCCAGAAACTCAACATCTCCCTGACGATGCTCAGTTACAGTCATCGCGAGCAGATAATGCGCATTAATGTTTCCGCAAAATCTTTTGCTATTATCGAACAACTCAGCCAAGAGTTGAATCAACAGGGCCTGAGCGCCGAGCTGAAAAACTCATCCAGCGTTCAGGACGGCTACCAGGGCCGCCTAGAGGTCGGGCTATCAACAACACTCAACCGCGGATAATCGAAAATATGGACAAGTTAACAAGCTGGTGGTTGGATTTAGAAGCTCGCGAACAGTGGGTTGTAGGTGTTGGCAGCGTTATTATACTGTTGGGCGTGCTGTTGTTCTTCGTGGTTTTACCACTATTGAGCTGGCAACAACAAACTCGCGAGTATTTACAAAAAACCAAGGATGAAACCAGCGAAGTGCGGCAACTGGTGGCGCGACTCAAGGATACTGGAAGCACGGTCGCCGATCCTGATGAAAACACCAACCTGACGACCTTAATCGATCGCACTCTGCGAGAGAATGGCCTGGAGATGATCAGTTTTCGGCCCGGCAATAAAGATGATGCTCGACTGCGTCTTGAAGACGCCGCCTACTCTGCACTGGTTCAATGGCTTTACGAGCTCGAATATCGCCACAATGTCACCGTAATGGATCTCTCATTAACGCCTTCAAAAATCTCTGGCCGCTTGATGGTCAGCCTGCGAGTACGCAAGTCTTAAAAACTCTGCCATGACCATACTAAAAAAACGCTACGGGATTTTATTTATCGTCTGCCTGTTTGTGCTGTACACACTATTTTCGATACCCGCCAACTGGATTGTCTATGGAATTCAACAAATGGCACCGGGCTTTCAGGTAAGCAATGTCTCCGGGACTTTGTGGCGCGGTCGGGTCGAATACAGCCAGTGGTTGCAAAAAGGTCAGATTTTGCCACTGGGCCAATTAGACTGGCGGCTTATCCCCAGAACTTTGATGCTGCTGCAGCCTTGCGCTGACTTTTCCGCCCGAGCGCCGGGACAACGGATCGAAACGAGAGTCTGTTACTCGCTCTTTTCCGGCAAATTAGTATTAAGTGATATACAGGCAACGCTGCCTATGGAAGTTGTTACTTCTCTTTTTGTTATCGAATTAGATGGCACCGTTAAGCTATCGTCCCCTCGAACCGAGTGGACGGGCGCAGCGCTGGCAAAAAGCGAGTTCAACGTACTTTGGCAGGAAGCTTCTATCTACGATGGCAGCCAGTGGACCGAGCTGGGTACGATCCGCGGAGAAGGGGCGGATGACGGCGCCGGCGGACTCACTTCATCGTGGAAAAACACAGAGAACTCACCGCCTCCCCCCATACCATTGATCGATTTACAACTTCGCTTAAGCAAGCTAAGCAGTTCCAAGCCTGATTTACATTTGACCGGGACCGTAGATCCCCGATCAAGCGACAGTCCCGTAGCTTCCATGCTGAAATTAGCGGGCGAACCACTGGCTAATGGGGCTTTCAAGATCGATATCAAAGAATAACGTGAAAACCCCCGCTGTGCTTTCTATATAGCTACAGGCGCTTTAATGTGTGGATGCGGTTCGTAACCCTCCAGCGAAAAATCCTCGAAAGAGTAATCGTAAATAGATTCCGGTTTGCGTTTTATTATCAGCGTTGGCAGTGTTCTGGGTGGGCGAGTCAGCTGCTCCTTTACTTGTTCGATATGATTAGTGTAGATGTGAGAGTCGCCGGTAGTAATAACCACTTCGCCCGGATCTAGGTCGCACTGTTGGGCCAACATATGTACCAGCAGTGCAGCGCTGGCCATATTGTAGGGTAAACCGAGAAATGAATCGGAGCTGCGAATGTACAACTGCAGCGATAGCTCACCATTGGCAACATAAAACTGATATAAAAGATGGCAGGGAGGTAGGGCCATACGACCCTGTTCGACATTTTGCTGAGGGCTTATGTTTTCGTCGGGGAGGTATTCCACATTCCAGCCGTGGAATAAAATTCTGCGACTGTCTGGTTTATTCTTGAGACAGTTGACCACATAATCGATTTGATTAATGTTTGCTCCCGACTTTGTCGGCCACTGCGTCCATTGTTTGCCGTAAATCGGCCCCAAATCGCCGGTCTCAGTCGCCCACTCGTTCCAAATGGAAACGCCGTTTTCATTCAACCAACGAGTGTTGGTGTCGCCATTCAGAAACCATATCAGCTCGGTGACAATACTTTTAAAGTGCAACTTTTTTGTGGTCAGCAAGGGAAAGCCTTGTTTCAAAGAATGGCGATACTGACGAGCAAAAACCGACAGGGTTCCAGTGCCAGTGCGGTCACTTTTGTGCATACCTTGAGTCAGCACCTCACTGAGGAGATCGAGATAGATCTTCATAATTTTTACTTGTTTTTGTGTACGGATTTACGAGTTTTCGCTGAGCGATTGTTGGTCTTGTTATCAGCGACAGCGGGCTCCGCTTTACCGAAACCTTTGGTGTACGCGTAGATCAACAGGCCAAGACCACCTACCATCATCGGCAGAGTTAATTGTTGGCCACGGGTCATCCAGCCAAAAAGTAAATCCTGCAAGTGAGCATCTGGCTCGCGAACAAATTCTACAGTAAAGCGAAAGAGGCCATAAAGCGTGAGGAAGAGAGCGGAGACCGCGAGTCGCGGCCGAGGTTTTCTCGCAAAGAAGTAGATAATCAAAAATAGCAGAAAGCCCTCTAAAAAGGCCTGGTAAAGCTGAGAGGGATGGCGTGCCAATTGTTCTGGATCTTTGGGAAATACCATGCCCCAGTAGGCATCCGTTTGACGACCCCACAATTCTTGACCAATAAAGTTGCCCAGGCGTCCAAAGCCTAATCCAGGCGCAACGGCGACGACAACAAAATCCATCAGGTCATAGAATGAGATGCCGATACGGTGGCAATAGACCATGGTCGCAACAACCACCCCCAGTAAACCACCGTGGAAGGACATGCCTCCTTCCCATACTCTGAAAATCCACAGCGGATCTTCCATCCAGGAGCCGAGACTATAGAAAATACCGTAGCCCAGGCGACCACCGATGATTACTCCCAAAGCACAATAAACCACCAAATCTTCAACCTGATTGGGCCGTACGGGAGAATCGATTCGCTTACTGCGTTGATGCGACAACCACCATCCAGTAGCGAACGCCAGCAGATACATAACACCGTACCAATGAACACTGATAGGACCTAGAGAAAAGGCAAGAGGATCGATATTAGGGTAAGTCAGCATTGATATTATCGCGCGGATTAGCAGTAGCAGAATAATAGCATAAGCACTAGGCAATAAAGCGCAGGGAATGATGGAGCCAACAATAGAGAAAGGTTTGCAATTGATAGAACTCTATCACGGAAAATCGGTCTACATCACTTGGCTGGAAAGATTGCTTGAAGTGGCCAATCTGCACACTAAAATCCATATACATTTTTCGTT
>JBLIHY010000097.1:0-8062 GCA_047634655.1 Cellvibrionaceae bacterium | reverse complement strand
CCGGGAAACCCTCAACCAAGCACAAAAAATGGCCATCACCGAAAACCATTTAAACAGCGCTTATATACGCCCTATGTGTTTTTACGGTTCGGAGGGCTTGGGGCTGCGGGCCGATGGTTTAAAGGTTCACGTAATGATTGCGGCCTGGGACTGGGGCGCCTATCTCGGCGAAGAAAGTCTCAGTAGAGGCATCCGCGTCAAAACCTCATCTTTCGCACGGCACCACGTCAATGTCACCATGTGTAAGGCGAAGGCTAACGGCAATTACATGAACTCGATGATGGCCTTACAGGAGGCATTACACGACGGTTATGATGAAGCCATGTTATTGGATGTAGACGGCTTCGTCGCCGAGGGTAGTGGAGAGAATATCTTTATTGTTCGCGGTGGCAACATCTACACACCCGATCTGACATCAGCACTCGACGGCATTACCCGCAACACGATCTCTATTCTGGCCAAGAGCTTGGGCTACGAAATCATAGAAAAGCGCATCACCCGGGATGAAGTCTACATCGCCGATGAAGTGTTCTTTACCGGTACCGCGGCTGAGGTCACTCCTGTCCGCGAAATAGATAACCGTACCGTCGGCGATGGTGGCCGCGGACCTCTGACAGAAAAGTTACAAAGCCTCTACTTCGACGTTGTTCACGGCCGCAATGAAACGTACAAAAACTGGCTAACCCACTGTTAATTACACTGCCTACAATTACACCGCCTATGAAAAACTCGTTCTCGCTTCAACTCGATGAACATATTGCCGTGATGCAACTGCTTCGTCAGCTCGGCCCACAAGTAGACGAGGTGGGTGAAGTCTTCCGCAAAACCTTGAGAACCGGGGGCAAAGTCCTGTTAATGGGTAATGGCGGCAGTGCTGCCGACGCCCAACACATCGCCGCTGAACTGGTGGGGCGTTATCTCTGCGAGCGCCCGGGTTTACCGGCAATTGCCTTGACAACCGACACCTCTGTTTTAACCGCCATCGGCAATGATTATGGCTTTGACACTGTATTTTCCCGCCAGGTAGAGGCTCTGGCGCAAGCCGGGGATGTGGTGGTCGGTTACTCTACGAGCGGCAACAGCAAAAACGTTTCCCAGGCCATGGTCCTCGCTAAAGGCAAGGGCTGCGCCACCGTGGCGCTAACGGGCCAATCGGGTGGGGAATTGAAAAACCTTGTCGATAATTGCCTCTGTGTCCCCTCAAAAAGCACTCCTCGCATTCAAGAAGCTCATGCATTTATCGGTCACATGTTGTGCGCCATAGTGGATGCCGACTTCGACAAATAAATGACAAAAGTCGCTTTTCTCGATCGCGATGGCGTGATTAATCAGGATCGCGGCTATGTTCACAAGATCAAAGATTTCCAATTCACCCACGACTGTATCGAAGGCCTGAGAGTCCTGAAAAATTGGAATTATCAGCTGATAATAGTGACGAATCAGTCTGGCATTGGACGCGGTTACTATTCCGAAGCCGATTATCAATATTTGACCCGGTGGTATCGGGATAGATTGAAGCGACAGGGTGTCGACATCCTGGATATCCTTCACTGTCCGCATACGCCAGAGGTAGAGTGTCTTTGCCGCAAACCGCAACCCGGGCTATTTATGCAAGCGCAGGAAAAGTATCCGCACTTAGATATGGTCAGCGCATTGATGTTTGGCGATAAACTTTCCGATCTCGAAGCAGCCAATCGCGCCGGCGTAAAGCGTTTATATTTAATCAGTAATGACCCTACATTAACCATAGAAGCGATGGAGGATAGCGGCGGCAAAGTAAGCCCGGTAAAAATTATCCGTGGACTCAGTGAATTGCAACATATTGACCCGGAAACTATTTAGTTGATGGGTCAATATATTATAGGATGGACCTTTATCAGACCCTAAACTCAATATAAATAGTAACGGGATAGAGAGTAAATCCTGTTCACAGGGTCGTGCCGCAAAGTAATATTTCTGATCTACTAAACCAAGGTAAAACACATGATAGTCAGTCTTGATCACATCGCGATTGCCGTTCCCGACTTGACCAAAGCAATTGAGCGTTTTTCCAAAGACTTCGGCCTTCCTTTCAAGGGAACAGAGGATGTTGAGGCGGCACAGACGTCAACCGCTTTTTTCACGCTACCACCCACGAGCATTGAATTGGTCCATCCCCTGGAAGGTAAGGGGCCCATCGCTAAATATTTGGAAAAACGCGGCGGCGGAATGCATCATCTATGCTTTCGTTCGGATAATCTCGATGAAGACATCAGCCGTCTGCGGGAAAAGGGCTATCAATTTTTATCGGAAACGCCTCAACCCGGAGCCCACGGCTGTCGAGTTATCTTCATCCATCCAAAATCTTGCGATGGTGTATTAATCGAATTAAATCAACCGGCGGATCAGGATCTCCATGACTAATAATAAATATCCTTCATCAGACTCTCATCTGGAACAATGGCGCGAACTGGCCACTAAACAAACCAAGGGGAAACAACCGGAATCGTTAGCTGTTGATACTCCCGAGGGAATACCGTTGGAGCCGCTTTACACAAAGGCATCCACCGACGATCTTTCCCTAACAGATTCCTTGCCAGGACTACCGCCTTACATTCGCGGTCCTCAAGCAACCATGTACGCTGGACGCCCCTGGACTATCCGTCAATACGCTGGTTTTTCAACGGCGGAAGATTCCAATGCTTTTTATCGCAAAGCGCTTGCCGCCGGTGGGCAGGGCATATCAGTGGCCTTCGATCTAGCGACGCATCGCGGTTACGATTCAGATCACCCCCGGGTGATGGGGGATGTCGGTAAAGCCGGGGTTGCCGTAGACTCGGTCGAAGATATGAAAGTACTGTTTGACGGCATTCCTCTCGATCAGGTATCCGTCTCAATGACCATGAATGGGGCGGTACTCCCTGTGCTCGCCAGCTATATCGTCGCCGCTGAAGAGCAGGGCGTCAGCCAGGCACAGCTATCTGGCACTATCCAGAATGAT
This sequence comes from Cellvibrionaceae bacterium, assembly GCA_047634655.1. GTDB lineage: Bacteria > Pseudomonadota > Gammaproteobacteria > Pseudomonadales > Cellvibrionaceae > CANLBN01. Next base: position 5,082 of record JBLIHY010000097.1, on the reverse strand, counting down.
ATCCTCAAAGAGTTCATGGTGCGCAATACCTATATTTATCCTCCCGAGCCTTCTATGAAAATTGTCGGCGATATCATCGCCTACTGTTCAGAGCACATGCCCCGCTTTAACACAATTTCCATTTCCGGCTATCACATGCAAGAAGCGGGAGCGGACGCGGCCTTAGAATTGGCCTACACCTTGGCAGACGGTAAAGAGTACATTCGAACAGCACTGTCTGCAGGGTTAGATATCGACCAATTTGCGCCGCGGTTATCATTTTTCTGGGGCATTGGCATGAATTTCTACATGGAAATCGCCAAACTTCGCGCCGCTCGATTACTTTGGACTCAAATTGTCGATGAGTTTAATCCGAAAAATCCGAAATCTTCCATGTTGCGCACCCACTCCCAAACCTCGGGTTGGTCGTTAACCGAGCAAGATCCCTATAACAATATTGTGCGCACCACCATTGAGGCCATGGCGGCCATATTTGGCGGTACACAATCTCTCCACACCAATTCGTTTGACGAGGCTATTGCGCTGCCAACGGAATTCTCTTCCCGCATTGCCCGCAATACCCAGTTGATTCTTCAGGAAGAAACCGGTATTACCAAAGTGATTGACCCCTGGGGAGGCTCTTACATGATGGAGAGTCTAACCAAGCAACTGGCCGACAGGGCCTGGGCGCTTATCGAAGAGGTTGAAAGTAAAGGCGGGATGACCAAGGCCATAGAAACCGGCCTTCCCAAATTGAAAATCGAAGAGGCAGCCGCCCGCAAACAAGCTCGGATTGATCGCGGCGAAGACGTTATCGTCGGCGTCAATAAATACCAGCTTAGCGAAGAAGCGGAAGTAGATATTCTACAAGTGGACAACGAAGCCGTACGCCGATCACAGATTCAGCGATTGCAGTCCATCCGAAAACACCGAGACGAGCAAAAAGTACAGGCATGTTTGAAGCATCTCAGCGATTGTGCACAACAGGGTCAAGGAAACCTGCTGACTTTAAGTGTTGATGCCGCTCGCGCTCGGGCGACTGTAGGTGAAATCTCTCAAGCATTGGAGACTGTGTATGGACGCTTTACTGCCCAGTCGAAAACGGTATCCGGGATCTACGGCAGCGCTTATCACGGAGATGAAAACTGGACGAATATCAGCGGCGATGTCGAGAAATTTCTACAAAAATACGGGCGTCGCCCCAGAATGCTAGTCTGCAAAATGGGCCAGGATGGACACGATCGCGGTGCTAAAGTGATTGCCACGGCCTTTGCCGATGTGGGTTTTGACATCGATTTATCTCCCATGTTTTCCACACCGGAAGAGGTCGCCAAGCAAGCCATTGAAAACGATGTTCATGTAGTGGGCGTGTCTTCGCAGGCAGCGGGTCACAAAACACTGGTTCCAGCGCTGATCGAGGCACTGAAACAACAGCAGGCGGATGAAATACTGATCATCGTCGGCGGCGTGATTCCTAAACAGGACTATCAATTTTTAAAAGATGCTGGAATTAAGGGTATTTACGGGCCTGGAACCAATATTCCGGAAGCCGCCCGCGAAATTTTGAGTCTTATTGATGATCAAGCAGTTTGACCCCCAGGATGAAAGCTGAACACAAAGCAATGATCGATACGCAATCCATTCTCGACGGCAATCGTCGTTCCCTGGCTAAATCAATTACCTTGATAGAAAGCCAGTTACCTGAACACCAAGAAATGGCTCAACAACTGCTGGAAGCGGTGCTGCCTCATTCGGGCAACAGCATACGAATCGGTATTTCCGGCAGTCCCGGTGTGGGCAAATCTACGTTCATTGAAACTTTTGGTCGATATTTATTAAAGCAAGGCAAAAAACTTGCCGTACTCGCGGTGGACCCCAGCTCTCCCATTGCCGGCGGCAGTATTCTCGGCGACAAAACCCGTATGGAGCAACTGTCGCGCGAGCCCAATGCCTATATTCGGCCCTCGCCATCATCGGGCGTGCTGGGTGGCGTCGCTCAAAAGACACGAGAGACAACCCTTCTCTGCGAAGCAGCTGGATTTGATGTCATTTTAATTGAAACGGTTGGAGTAGGGCAGTCCGAATACCAAGTGGCGGGAATGGTTGATTTTTTCCTGGTCTTGATGCAGCCCAGTGCAGGGGATGAGTTACAAGGGATAAAGAAAGGCATTGTCGAACTGGCTGACGCGATCGTCATCAACAAAGCCGATGGCGATTTGGAAAACTTCGCGAATCAAGCTCGTGGATTTTATCAAAATGCGCTAAACCTGATTGTGTCCAGCCATTTCTGGCAACCCAAAGTACTGACATGTTCAGCGCTGCGGAAACATAATATTGATTCCATTTGGTCCATGGTGATGGACTACGACCGACAAGCCCGTTCGAATAAAATCTTCGAAAAGAAACGCCGGCAACAAACACTCCAGTGGATGGATCATTTATTTCAACAACTGGTGAATCGCCATATATCCGGCCACAAACATTACCTCTCCCTCAAAAAAGAGCTAGAAATTCAAGTGCTCGAGCAAAAAATAACACCCATAACTGCCGTAGAGGAACTTTTTCGCGCGACACTGATTAAATAAAACCACCAAATTCGCTCTTGGCTTTGCCAAAAGTTATAATACGCAAAGTCAATTTATAAAATAATTATCATCAAATTTTATTGACTTGTGTATATTAGCATCCGTCTTTATCGAGAAGTAGCGCGTAATCCGTCACCATCAAATAACTACCTATGTGGGCGCTGAAGACGGATTTAGTCCAGCACTTAATTCAGATTTTCAGTAAGATAACAAACAGAAACACCATGCCGGCAATAGCTTATGTTTACCAGTCTCACGGAATTACCGCTGACGGATCAATCACTGGTATCGGTGTTAATTTTAGGAAGGCGACCATCGCCACTTATTTATTGTTTATGTAAGTCAGAAAGCAAAAACCGTTTCTTGAAAAATACTAACACCGGTCTAAAAACAGACACCTGACAACTTCGGAGCGATACATGTCTCAACAATCACCTTCCTTTAGTTGCTACCTGATTGGTGGCGATTCACTGCTCATCGAATGCGGTGAGATTCTGCTTGCCAAGGGCCATCAAATTCTGGGGGTGATCACTAACACTCCCCGCTTGAGTCAATGGGCAAATAGTAAATCGATTCCTTCTATGCCCGCGAATGGCAATTATGCAGAAAAAATTAAAGCGGTATCCTTTGATTACCTTTTCAGCATAACCCATCTGGCCATTATCAAAAATGATGTGTTGGCACTGCCGAAAAAAATGACGGTCAATTTCCACGACGGACCCCTGCCTGCCTATGCGGGTTTGAACACGCCGGCCTGGGCTTTGATCAATCAAGAGACCCGCTACGGCATCAGCTGGCACAGAGTCACTCCCGTCGTCGATGAGGGCGAGCTGCTGAAACAGGTGATTTTTGATGTGTCACCGAGTGAAACGTCTCTATCGATCAACACCAAGTGTTTTGCCTCCGCCTTGGAGAGTTTTCCAGAGTTAGTCGAAGAGCTGTCTACCGATTCCACCCAGCCAGTAACGCAAGATCTGTCCAAGCGCAGTTACTTTGCCAAGCATCAGCGCCCCGAGGCCATGGGCTTCTTAGATTGGCAAAGAACTGCCAGCGCTCTGTCAGCATTTGTGCGAGCCCTCAACTTTGGTGAATATCCCAACTTACTGACAACACCCAAAATTCAGATCAATGGCCGCATTTTTTCAGTGGTTGACGCGATCGCCCAAGATCATAAAGCGGTCGACCAGGACCAAAAAGCTTCAGCGGAACCGGGAACGGTTATTTCCATAGAAGACTCAGCGATCAACATTGCTACAACGGACGGCACACTCAGCATCACCAAATTGATCGATCCCAACGGCCAAAGTGCATTGCTGGCAGACATAGGTACCGGTGTCGGTGATCGACTTAATAACTTGTCAACGGAAACGCTCCAGCAACTAACGGAAGCCAATAAAACACTTTGCCGACAAGATGAGTACTGGGCGAAGCGCCTGGCCAGCATCGACCCTATCGAAATTCCCTACGCCAACAGCGAAAGTTCGGCTAATGTCAGTGATTCCGACTATCGAGCGCAAGCTCTGACAATTCCGGCAGAATTTCTTGATAAGCTTGCGGAGGAGCAAGTCGAATACCGCTTGGCGGCAGCCTTCAGCGTGTTACTGGCCCGTTTAGGGCGTAAATCAGACTTTGATATCGCTCTGACCGACGAGAAAACTCAGACCCTGGCCGATATATTACCCGGCCTAATTAGTGACCGGGGAGCAGCGTACATCGGCGTCCAACTCAAAGACAAAGTTGAAGTGGCGCTATCGGCCATTGCCGATCAATTGAAGAAAGCAAGCACCAAGGGCACCTGGTCCAAAGATATCGTTGGCCGCTATCCCAGCTTACACAACCACCCAGAATTGGGTGACGGTACGGCCCTGCCAGTGGCAATTCGTCTTTCTGGTATGAAACCCGTTCTCGGCAGCGTAGTGACTCTCTGCTTAGATGGAACCTCCGCGGAGGTTCATTTTGACAATCGGCGCTTGAATGAAAGTGACATCGAAAAACTGACTAATCAGTTTGTCAGTCTGTTAAGCAACATGGCCGCTAACCCCGACATGGCCTGTGGTGAGGTAGAGCTCTTGTCCGAGGACGAGAAGCGAATGATACTTCAGAGCTGGAACGACACTCAGGTATCCTACGACAAGACTCAATGCTTGCACCATCTATTCGAAAAACAAGTCGATAGTCGTCCCAACGCTACCGCGGCGGTGTTTGAAAACGAGTCGGTTACCTATGCGGAATTGAATCGACTCGCCAATACTCTGGCCGAGAACTTGATACAGCGCGGCGTCAAAGCCGATGAACTGGTGGGAGTCAACGTCGAGCGTTCTATTGATCTACTTATAGCCACCCTAGGCGTCTGGAAATCTGGAGCCGCCTATGTTCCATTGGATCCCGCTTTTCCGTCCGACCGAATTAGTTATATGGTTGGCGACGCCAATATGCGGTTTGTCATTACCCAAAGCCACATCCAAGAAAAACTGCCAGCCTCAGATGCAGAAGTCATTTGCGTAGATAAGCTTGATTT
>JBLIHY010000096.1:0-8130 GCA_047634655.1 Cellvibrionaceae bacterium | reverse complement strand
GATCTAAAGTTTTGTCCTGGAGGGCTTGCGATGCCGCGCGATGCTGCATTTTTAATTCGCTTTTGAATTTCCTCGAGGCCGACTTTAAGATAAACAATCACACCTTGCTGCTTTAAGTGAACCATTGCCTTTTCACTGTAGACAGCGCTGCCACCGGTGGCTACTAAATCTCGATTCAAGTGCAATAGCAAGAGTTCCTGAGCCTCAATTTCTCTTAGAGCCAGATAACCTTGTTGATCCAGAATAGTTTGTAGCTTTTGACCTTGATGTGTTTGTATAAGCAGATCGGTGTCAATAAAATTCAACCCTAGGTGTTTAGCCAGCTGTATGCCAACAGTACTTTTTCCGGAACCAGGCATTCCGATCAAGATAATGTTATTCACTTATTTGTCACTGCCATGAATCACAGCACCAATCTTTGGGACTTTGCCTGTAGTTACTACAGGCAACCACAGATAGAATCGGCTTGCCTACATTTGCAAGACCGGCGGGGTTGGAATGTACCTTTAATTTTGTTTTGTTGTTGGGCATCTAGCCGTTATGGTGCCCTATCGATTGAGCAGATACAACACGCCAAAGATATCGCCCACGCGTTTTCTGCATGTACGACTGAACCTTTGCGACAGGTACGGCAACAGATGAAAACTACTGATACAAAACAATGGGCTATTGATTCTGCTGGCTGGGAAATATTGAGGCAGGGAATTAAGAATTTGGAGTTGAGAAGTGAAAGGATTTTGTTAGAGGCCCTGGAAATGCCCTACAAGGGGCAGCGATTGCGGCAAGGATCTGCTGAGGCGATCATTCATAATCTGACACTTTGTTTTGAGCCTTTCTCTTCGGATCCCTCAATCATCCTGATATTGGAGGCTCTGCCCCCCCCCTAAGCCTTAGTGGCCAGCGCGTGACGAGTTTTGTAGCCTAGAATAAGTTCGCGCCTCAAATTGATCTCCATCTACAAGCAAGAATGCAATTAAGTCAAAACTACGTATCTCTTTATTTCCATCTCAAATAATTAAAAATATCGATGGGCAGGATATAATAATTTATCTTTGGACTTTCTCTGTAGAATTTTGAAACATCCTCGCTTTTGACGCCCCTATTTTCAATCTAGATGCTGTCACTGTTAATTACAGCAGAAAGTGCTGAACAAAATCGGTTTTGGCTTGCGGAAGCTTTCATTAATAGTTATATTTCTTGTATGAATATCACCATTACTCTTCAGCAAAAAGATATAATTACTTCAACAACTGTTGAGATATTCCTCCGGTTATCTCTACGGCTGCCGCCGCTCCGCGGCTGATCTCTCTTTCTATCTAAACTACTGTCTCTCCTTCTCTCAATGATGCCACCTGGCGTCAGCGCTAGCCAAACCTCGCTTTTGTCGAGGACCTTGAGGTCACTATGAATAAAGATCACTTAGTTATTTTCGATACTACTTTGCGCGATGGTGAGCAAAGTCCCGGAGCTTCTATGACCAAGGATGAAAAAGTCCGCATTGCCAAGATGCTAGAGAAAATGCGCGTCGATATTATCGAAGCCGGTTTTGCGATTGCCAGTCCCGGAGATTTTGATGCCATCAAAGCAGTCGCTGCCGCAGTGAAGAACTCTACCGTTTGCAGCTTGGCAAGAGCACTACCTGATGACATTGATCGTGCTGGTGAAGCGATTAAGCCAGCTAATAGTGGTCGTATTCACACCTTTATCGCTACATCGCCCATCCATATGAAGCATAAGTTGAAAATGGAGCCGGAATCGGTGCTGGCGCAGGCTGTGAAAGCGGTTAAGCACGCTCGCCAATATACTGATAATGTTGAGTTTTCTCTAGAAGATGGCAGCCGTTCAGAATTTGAGTTTATGTGTCGAATCATTGAAGCCACTATCAATGCTGGTGCAGGTACTATTAATATCCCCGATACGGTGGGCTATGGCGAGCCCAATGAATACGGTCAAATGTTCGCTAGAATAATTGAGAACGTACCTAACTCCGACAAGGCTATATTTTCAACCCATTGCCACAATGATTTAGGTTTGGCTGTTTCCAACTCTTTATCGGCGGTTATGCACGGTGCCCGTCAGGTTGAGTGCACCATCAATGGCTTGGGTGAACGTGCTGGCAATGCTTCTTTGGAAGAGGTTGTGATGGCTGTACGGACGCGTAAAGATATTTATCCCGTAGACATCGGTATCGATACAGCACACATTGTGCCTACATCACGCTTGGTATCCAGTATCACTGGTTTTCCAGTGCAGCCCAATAAGGCAATTGTCGGTGCTAATGCTTTTGCTCATGAGTCGGGTATCCACCAGGATGGTGTACTCAAACATCGTGAAACATACGAAATTATGCGGGCTGAAGATGTTGGTTGGAAGACGAACAGGTTGGTTTTGGGGAAACATTCCGGGCGATCCGCTGTAGAATCCCGTTATAAAGAGCTGGGCATCACTTTCAAAACCAAGGATGAGTTTGACGAAGTTTTCTCTCGTTTTAAAAATCTTGCCGATAAAAAACACGAGATTTTTGATGAAGACTTACAAGCTTTGGTGGGACGCGGAGGAAACTCTGGAGACCATATTTATCAGTTCAAAAATATGGAAGTTCTTTGCAAAACCGGGCATAAACCTCGAGCCAGTTTAAGTTTATTGGTTCGTGGTGAAGTTCAGTCAGTAGAGTCTAGCGGCTCCGGCCCAGTCGACGCTGTGTTTAAAGCAATTGAAAAAGTTGCTCGGAGCGGCGCCGATTTAAAGCTGTATTCTGTTAACGCCATTACTGAGGGAACCGAAGCTCAAGCGGATGTAACCGTCCGTTTGGAACACAACGGCGACATCGTAAACGGAGTCGGTTCAGATACTGACGTCGTCGCCGCTTCGGCCAAGGCCTATCTTTACGCATTAAGTTTGCTAGCAGTTGGCAAACATCGCTCCCACCCTCAAAGAGGAATATAAAAAAGCATAACTTGCTTTTAGGTCTCTCTGGGGTAGATTGGGAAAATCCAGCCGCCATCTTAAAAAAACAGCTGGCCTGAAGTGCCTATATCGGGTTGTCGGTTTTCTTGCCGAGAGTGTTTTTTCACTGAAAATGAGCTGTAATGAATGCTGGCGGTTGAGTTAGGGCAGATAGTGTCCTAGAATGCTGCCCACATCTGATTCGGGTAGTAAAACTACACCTTACTCTCATCGAGAAAGCTGAATTAGGCGTTAACTCCTTGCTTTACCAGCTTACTGTTTGGGAAGCTCAATCCACAAGGAATAATTATGCGTCATTATGAAATTGTCTTTCTGGTTCATCCAGATCAAAGTGAACAAGTCCCCGGTATGGTTGAACGCTATACTAATTCTATAAAGGAAGAGGGTGGTCAGATTCACCGTAAAGAGGACTGGGGCCGTCGTCAGTTAGCCTATCCCATCAACAAAATCCATAAGGCCCATTACATTCTATTAAATATCGAATGCAACGATACTGCATTAAGTGAGTTGGTTACCAACTTCCGATATAACGATGCCATCCTGCGTCACTTGGTGCTTAGCGAAGACAAAGCTATAACCGAAGAATCACCTATCATGAAAGCAGAAAATGACAATCGCGAACGCAAATCCCGCAGTAGTGATACTGTCGTTCGTAGTGAAGTAAAAGAAGTCACCCAAAAAGAAACAGCATCTGATGATGATAAAACCCCCGATAAACCGGAGGAGGAATAATTATGTCTCGTTTTTTCCGTCGTCGTAAATATTGCCGATTTACTGCAGAAGGCATCGACCGAATCGATTATAAAGATTTGGAAACGCTAAAAGCTTATGTCACTGAATCTGGAAAGATTGTACCGAGCCGTATCACTGGTACTAAATCCAGGTATCAACGGCAACTGTCAACTGCTATTAAGCGTGCGCGTTTTCTTTCGCTTTTGCCATATACCGATAATCACGACAATTAAAATAGCGCTATGCCACTCTACATAGGGCCATTGCGGTTATGATGCGCGCTATAGCTGAGTTTATTATGCGCAGCCGTATACACGCCTCCGTAGCTTTGCTGCTTGGTTTTTTCCTACCAATATTGCAGCAGAGTATTGTCGGTTTGGTGACGCTGAGAAATGGAGTGCGTGAAGGCCTTTTTCTGGTAGCTATCGCACTGGTCTTCTCTGTAATTGCAACTTCAATAGGGATAGCGTCATCCCCTTATTTTTGGGGAACCTTGTTAAGCCTGCTGGCTGTACTGCTTCCCACTACAGTGCTGAGAGCCACATCGTCGTGGTCAGTGGCTTTGCAGGTTCTAGTGGCCATGGCCTTAGTATCTGCTATCTCTGCAGTTGAATTGCTCCCCGAACTGTTGGATGAGTTTCAACAGTACCTCTCATTGATGTTGGCTGTAATGAATAGTCAGTCGTCACCGGAAGAGTTGCTGGACCCATCTATGGTTTCGGTTACAGGGCTACTGGGAATGAGCGTCTTGTTGAATGGATTAGTTGGTTTGTTATTGGCCCGCTGGTTGCAGTCGCTGCTTTACAACCCAGGTGGATTTGGTAGCGAATTTCGCCAACTGCGCTTGGGCCTTGTACCATCTTCTTTATTTTTGTTGGGATTTCTTTATTGCGTATCACAAGGTAGTAATTATTTTTTTTGGTATGGCGTATTCGCTATACCACTTATTCTAGTTGCTGTGTCCACGGTACATTTTATGGTAGTGCGCAGACGGATGAGCAATATTTATTTGCTTGTTTTGTACGTGGCGATGATTGTTTTTAGCCCTATACTACTAATGCTGGTAATTTTGGGCTACTTGGATTCATGGTTAAATATTCGCGATCGCTACGGCAAGTAGTATTCTATAGCTGTTAACAAACAACTTTATAATTTGTAACAAAGAGGATAGACGAGATGGAAGTTATTTTGCTCGATAAGGTAGGCAAATTAGGCGAAGTCGGCGACAAAGTCTCCGTCAAGGCAGGTTTTGGTCGAAATTATTTAATTGCTCAAGGTAAGGCGCTACCAGCCAACGATGCTAATTTGGCTGCATTCGAAGTCCGCCGTGCTGAGTTAGAGGCGGCTGCAGAAGAGAAAAAGTCCGTTGCTCAGAAGAGGGCCGGTCAGTTGGCGGAAATTAGTGTTACTCTCTTTGCGAACGCCGGTGAGGAAGGTAAGTTGTTCGGCTCCATTGGCACCCGTGATATTGCACAGGCCATCACGATGGCTGGTGTCGAAGTAACTAAGACCGAGGTCAAACTTCCCGAAGGCGCATTGCGCGAACTCGGAGAGTATGCGATCGATATACAGCTTGATAGCGAAGTGATTCAGTCCATTAAGTTGGTTGTTGAGCCTGAGTAAGTACGGGCGCTGATTTGTAAAGACTTGCCCCTGTCGTTCGGAAGTAATATCAATCATGTCCTTACATAAACCACGTCGAAATTAAACTAGGTCGTAGTGGTCTCTCTCAAGAAACTATTTTTTAAATCCACGTAGTTCTGCGCAGAGTACAGAAAAAAAGACCTCTCTTTATCGATTAAAGGCCGGGTTTTTTTGCAGGGGCTTCCCATATACATATAGCCACTTTGCAATTTTTTGCCCGGAGGAACGAGCGTACCCGCGGCAATCACTACATCGTCCTCGACCACTGCACCATCGAGAATAATGGAATTGATGCCTACTAAAACTCGATTTCCTACCGTGCAGCCATGTAAATTAGCGGAATGGCCAATGGTTACATCATCCCCAATAATCAATGGCCAGCCATCTGGATTGAATTTGCCAGCGTGAGTGATATGTAGAATAGCCCCATCCTGAACACTGGTGCGCTTACCGATATAAATATTGTGCATGTCGCCACGGATTACCGCGCAGGGCCAGACGGAAGAATTGTCTCCGATTTCGACATTACCTAAAACAACTGCCGCTGGATCAATAAAGACATTTTCCCCAAGTTTGGGTGAAACGCCTTGGTAGCTGCGGATAGCGGGAGCAAAATTTCTCTCGGTCATAAGTATTTTTGATCTCAATTACTTGTTGGAAAACGTCAATTCTACTCTTGCTGCTGCGAATTTTGTAGATTGTTTCAGCCTATTCAATCTCGATAGTGTGAATATTTTAGGGGCGTCGTTGGTGTCTCTCGAGGTTTTCCCGCCGCTTCTTCTGAGTTTTTTTGAGCATTAGATAGCAGGCCCCTGTACCGCCGTGCTGAGGCTGGGCAGAATGAAAGGCCAATACTTCTTCAATCTGCGGCAGCCAATGTGCTACGTAACTTTTTAATACAGCGGGAGGATGTCTCCTCTCACCTTTGCCGTGGGCAATTAGCGCGCAGCGAATATCATGAGCTAGACAATCAAGGATAAATTCGTAGACTGCCCGGCGCGCCTGTTCGATTATCATCCGGTGTAGATCGAGGCGAGCATCAATGGGATAGCGCCCGAGACGCAACTGTTTGTAAGCGCCATGTTGAACGCCGGGTCGACGAAATTCGAGCATAGTATAGGGGTCGAGTTGTTTGATCTCACCATCGGCCAAGGGGTCTTGCTTGGATGAAGTATCTTGTTGTGCCGCTTGACGTCGTGCTCTTGACACACTTTCTTGAGTAAATTTTTTTTTGAGATAAATTCGTTGTTCCGCCCGGATAGGCTCAATATCTCCCCCAATCTCTTTTAAAAAATCCTCGTCCGACATATCCAAACCTCGTTGACGTTTGATATTAAGCAAAATCTCATTAGACCAAAAATAGTCGCCACTATTAACCCGAAGAATAAACTTGTTGGGTTAACGGTAATATTCAAAAACAGATATGCAATTAAAAATTAATCGATTCTGCGTATACAGCATGTTAGTTATCAATGCACCTTAAGTGAAGAAGTATTAGCTTAATGCAGTTGCAGTTCGCAGAGCCTTGAAATCCGGCAGTTTTGTATTGTAAATTGGCTAGCTAAATTGTTTACGGACAAAAAACTATGAAGCCCTCAAAATCCATGAACCGACGAACTCTCTACGATAAATTGTGGGACTCTCATTTGGTAAAGCAACGCGATGACGGCTCCGCCTTGATTTATATTGACCGCCACATTATTCACGAGGTCACCAGTCCCCAGGCATTTGAAGGGCTGCGCCTTGCCAAGCGAGTTCCTTGGCGCACAGGGAGTATTCTAGCGACGCCCGACCACAATGTGCCGACCACTTCAAACGAGCGAGCCTTTGGCGTCGAAGGTATCGCCGACCCAATTTCACAAATACAAGTTCGCACTTTAGATGATAATTGTGACTACTTTGGCATTATGGAATTTAAAATCAACGATCATCGCCAAGGTATTGTTCACGTTATTGGACCCGAATCTGGCGCCTGCCTGCCAGGTATGACAATAGTTTGTGGGGACTCACACACGGCCACTAACGGGGCGTTAGGCGCACTCGCTCATGGAATAGGAACCAGTGAGGTAGAGCACGTGTTTGCCACCCAGTGTCTGGTGACTAAAAAAATGAAGAACATGTTGGTTAAGGTAAGTGGCCAACTAGATAAAGGTGTGACACCTAAAGATATGATCCTGGCAGTTATTGCTCGAATCGGCACCGCTGGCGGTACGGGTTATGCCATCGAGTTTGGTGGGCAGGTACTCCGGGATATGTCGATGGAAGGCCGGATGACAGTTTGCAATATGGCGATAGAAGCTGGCGCTCGCGCTGGTATGGTGGCAGTTGATGAAACGACGATCAGCTACATTCGCGGCCGCGATTTCGCTCCTAAGGGAAGCGATTGGGAAGCAGCCGTGACCCAATGGCGCGATCTGGTTAGCGATGAGGGTGCTGACTTTGATCGAGTGGTAGAAATCGATGGTGGTGAAATTCGACCCCAGGTTAGTTGGGGCACTTCCCCGGAGATGGTGGTCGATGTCGACGCGGCCGTACCAGACCCGGCTATGGAAGCTGATAAGCTCAAGCGGGCAAATATGCAGCGTGCGCTCGACTATATGGGCCTCAAAGCTGGACAGAAGATGACCGATATTTACTTGGATCGCGTCTTCATCGGATCTTGTACTAATTCGCGTATCGAGGATCTACGTGCCGCCGCCGCTGTTGTCAAAGGGCATAGCAAAGCGAAAAATATCAAAGAAGCTATTGTGGTTCCAGGCTCGGGTCTGGTCAAGGCGGCCGCTGAGA
>JBLIHY010000095.1:0-8171 GCA_047634655.1 Cellvibrionaceae bacterium | reverse complement strand
ACGGGAGAGCTTCGAAAGTGGCCTGTTCAAGACAGTGAAATGGTATCTGACCAATGAGCCCTGGTGGCAGCACGTGGCCGACGGTAGCTATCGGGGTGAACGCCTGGGGTTGTTGAAATGAAAATTTTCTTAACCGGTGGCACAGGACAAGTAGGGTTTGAACTGCAGCGCAGCCTCGCGCTCTTCGGCGCAATTTCAGCTCCAAATTCACAGGCGCTCGATCTTTCTGATCCACAGGCGACTGCTGAGTATATTACCAAGCTTCAGCCCGACTTAATCGTCAATGCCGCAGCCTGGACTGCAGTCGATGCTGCTGAAACGGAACAACGGGCGGCCTTTCGACTTAATGCTGAGTTACCTAGACAACTGGCCGAGTATGCAAAAAAACACAACATCTGGTTAATACACTATTCAACCGATTATGTTTACCCGGGTAATGGCTCAACTCCCTGGCAGGAAGATAGCCCCACTGGTCCGCTTAGTATTTATGGTAGCAGCAAACTCGCGGGGGATCGGGCAATAGAAGAGACTAAGCCAAACTACCTTATTTTTCGCACCAGTTGGGTGTATGCGGCACGTGGGAAAAACTTTCTAAATACTATGTTGAAACTAGGTAGCGAGCGCGACAAATTGAGCGTGGTGTCAGACCAGGTGGGTGCACCTACACCAGCCAGGCTAATCGCAGAGGTTACAGCGCTTGCCATCGGTAATCTTCAGGCAAGCTCAATCCCATCGGGTGTCTATCACCTATGCTCGAGTGGAGAGACTAACTGGCACGAGTTTGCCTGTGAAATATTTAAATGCGCAATTGAGGTCGGCATACCTATTATCATCAAACCCTCACAGGTTGACATGATCATTTCCGATCAATACCCTACGCCGGCAAATCGACCCCTTAACTCACGACTGTCGATAGAAAAACTGGAACGGACTCTGGGTATCGAACTTCCTCACTGGAAGATGCAACTGCTACTGACACTGAAAGAACGGAAACTGTAATGAAAGGAATTATACTCGCCGGTGGGTCAGGAACCCGGCTATACCCCATAACTCGCGGTGTTTCGAAACAATTACTCCCTGTTTATGACAAGCCGATGATCTATTACCCGTTGAGTACTTTAATGCTGGCAGGAATACGGGAAATACTCATCATTACATCCCCAGAGTTTCAGCAACACTTCGAGAGCCTGTTAGGAAATGGGGCCCAGTGGGGCATTGATATTCAGTACGTAGTGCAACCCAGCCCGGATGGATTGGCTCAGGCGTTCCTCCTGGGCGAGGATTTTATCGGTGGCGACAGTTGTTGTCTGGTGCTTGGCGATAATATTTTCTATGGTCACAACTTGATAGAGAGCCTGGAAGAGGCTGCAGCTATTAAACAAGGAGCGACAGTGTTTGCCTACCATGTTACCGATCCTGAACGTTATGGTGTGGCCGAGTTCGATGCAGCAGGTCGTGTTGTTAGCCTGGAAGAAAAACCTAAAAAGCCTCGCTCGAATTACGCCGTTACCGGCCTCTATTTTTACGACAATCAGGTAGTCGAAATTGCCAAAGCGCTCAAGCCCTCCGCCCGGGGTGAACTTGAGATCACCGACCTTAACCGAGTGTATTTAGAAAAAGAGCAGTTGAGTGTTAAATTACTAGGCCGGGGTTCCGCCTGGCTAGATACCGGAACCTATGATTCACTACTCCAGGCAGGGCAGTTCGTGCAAACCATAGAGCAGAGGCAAGGTCTGAAAATTGCCTGCCCAGAAGAAATAGCTTGGCGTAACACCTGGATTGATAACTCGGAGTTACAAGGACTTGCGGAAGAGCTGTCAAAAAATAGTTACGGCAACTATTTGAGCAATCTATTGAATGAAAGTAGGATTACTTCATGAATGTCATTGAAACTGATTTACCCGGTGTTTTAATTATCGAGCCTAAAGTGTTTGGGGACGATCGGGGGTTTTTTATGGAAACTTGGAATAAGGAGCGTTACGCGGAGGCTGGAATTCCCACGGAATTCGTCCAGGATAATCTTTCTTTTTCAAGAAAAGGCGTATTGCGAGGTTTGCACTTCCAGGACCCGAACCCCCAGGGGAAACTAGTGTCGGTTCTTCAAGGGGAGGTCTATGATGTTGCGGTTGATATCAGGAAGTCCTCATCTACTTTTGGCAAATGGGTTGGGGTTAGTCTATCGTCAGACAATAAACGCCAGTTATATGTGCCTGAGGGGTTTGCTCATGGGTTTTGTGTGACCAGTGAGACAGCACTGCTTTGTTATAAATGTACTGATTTTTACGATTCGAATGCTGAAAGCAGTATTCGTTGGGATGACGCGTATCTCAAGATAGATTGGCCTATTGAGGTTTCGGAGATTTCCGAGAAAGATCTTAATGGGATGCCATTTAAGGACTTTCTTTAGTTGGAAAGAGCTCGATAGAATAATCAATTAAGTGATGTGAATTTGTAGTTTAATTTTAGCCTTTTTTGATTGTGCTGCACGGACCCGTAAGCTTAGATCGGATGTTGAGCGTTGTGATCTGTACCCGTAAGAGTTCGGAGCGGCTTTAGTTTCCGCAATGGGTTCCAGCGCCAGCAAATATAATGCTTGCATAGCGCGACACTTCATCGCAGGTATACCGAGTGGTTTGGTTTTGCCATTTTTCTTCGGAATTAATACTCTCCGAAGCGGAAGAGACGAGTAACCCCGCCTTTTCAACGACGCTACGGCGTTGGTTTTTGTCCCCGGTGTTTTCCACGTAACTTTGTCCACATAGGTGATGTTCTTTCCTTTATTTTCAGTCACCCGCTTGACGGCTAATGCTTTGCTGCTGAACGAGTGGGTCAGCAACGATTGCAGAGCTTTCGCCTTGTCATGTCTGCCGTCCTGTGCTGCCTTTACAATACGCGCTAATAGCCGTCTTACCTGACGCTGGACAAAACAGCCCAAAGGATATCGTTCCATATCACGCCAGAAGGTGCACACGCCAGTGTTGCAGCGTCCATTTGCTTTCCTCCCATAATGATGGTTCTGTAAACTCTCTTGTGAAGAGAGACCATGAGGATGTATGCCTGCTTTCGCGTGAGGTGATGTTTCAAACCCTATTCGCTCCATTATAGAGCGTCGTTCGCTTTTTCCACGTTCCTGTTTCCGCACTAATATAAGCAAACTTTGCAGTCTGCTGACCCCGAAAGGGGTATAGGTCACGAAAGCGCAAAAATGAGACGCTGTTCCAACCTCCAGTGCCGTTTGGCTCAAGCGTAAAAGCCACTTCCGATCGTTCCAATTTATGATCTTTATCACAGATTCAGATGTCTTTACCTTACCAACTATCTAGCACTTCATTGGTGTATGGCTACCAGAAGGATACGACTCTCGCGATTAGTACCCCGCACCTTGCGATGCTTCGTTACATTGTCAGAGCCGCTCTTTATTCAGGCTCCTAGACTCATCAGGTAACACTGGTGGTTCCCTCCTATTTGAAGTGGGAATAACTTCTACAAGCGACTTCGTGTCGCACCATTTCATATTGGACAAGGTTGGAGCTGGATATTTGAAATTATAGCTTTTATAATTCTTTATTATTTTTGAACTACGGATTTCTCTACATGAGTAATAACGAATCTACGCCGATATTTACAGTTGATGGCATTCAATCGGCGGGTGTGCACAACGGCCTGGCGCGTGTTTTATTTATACGTTTAGGTGCCGACGGGAAGCCACTTCCCGCCGTCGAGCTGAATATACCGGTTAATTTAATCCAGTCCATTTCTCAGGCTATAGGGAAAGTTAAATGAATGGCGTTGGTGATCAAAAAGTATGAGTCTATATGCCTATCTGCTATAACTGCTTTTACGCTTCGCTATTTTCAGTTTGTGATTCGGTTTGAGCATGATGGTTTTCGAACTGGGGTCAATCCTTTTATTCAAAGGTAAAGCTTTTGGCTACTTACATCTCATCAGCGGGCTCATATCAGCAACTTACTAGTTATACGGCTTCTGGTTTAAATTCTCATGGGTATTGATAACCGCCTCTGGTTCAGTCATTTTATCTATCTTAAAAGCGCATACAAAGTTTAGTAGCTATTCACATCCTTGTGATTGCTTGTTTTGGGATTAGGGTTTGCTGTGAATTAGGTCAAGGTGGTTCAATGCCAGTGAAAAACTGCTATCGGCTTTGGCCAGGCTATAGTTCTCTGCAATAGTGGAGAGAGCATTTTGGCGGATGGAGCACCATAGATCTTCGTCGGTGCTGAGCCGCATGATAGCTTGTGCTAAGTCTTCAGCGTCATTTGCAATCAGAGCATTGATGCCGTTGACCAAGCCAATGGCCTCGGCGCCAACGCTGGTGGTGACGACTGGCAGCCCATAGGCCATTGCCTCGATGATCTTGCCCTTGATGCCAGCCCCAAACCTTAGGGGTGCCACAAAAACCCGGGTGGCATCGAAGGCATCTGCAAGGTCATCCACAAAACCGTAGAGGTGGATGTCGCCGGCCTCGTCGAGGGCCCGAAGTTTTTCTGGCGGGTGGCTGCCAACCACATGTAAGAGTCCCTGCGCAGCATCAAGCTTAAGGTGGTCTTGAATCTCATCCAGGAAGTACTGCACGGCATCAAGGTTTGGAGTGTGCTTAAAGCCTCCAAGGAATAATAATCCATTACGTGCTTTATAGCTGGCTGGTGTCGGCTTACAGGTAGCCACCCATGGACAGCGGAAAATATTATCGCTACGTAAATTATGCGACAGGATGACTGCTTCTTCGGACTCGTTATAGGTCAAGATGGCATCAACGTCCCGCATCAGCGCTAGTTCATCGGTGCGCACGGTGAGGGCACGGTCGAGATCGGTGGCCCCATGATGGACACTCCGTAACTCGCGTAAAAAGTGGAGGTCGGCATTGTTGAATAGGACTTTTGCGCGCGGTGCCATCTTGCGAATCGCCGCCAGGGCGCGACGTGCCACGTCGTAGCGGGTGATATAGATTAGATCAAATTCATCAGGCCGTTGTTCGAGTGCTTGATGCAAACTAGTGACAAAGGGAGCGTGCAGAACTTCTACCCCCATGCGTTGTAGTTCAATGTTTGCCGTGCCAATGTGGGCCATGTTTTCGGGTAAAAAGGTAATTTTGAAGCCTAAGCGCTGCAGGGTTTTAATTTCTTGCAGGGCCGCATAACTACCCGCGTCTTGATTTGGGGTCGGGGTGTTGTGATCCACCACGAGTGCGCGCCCTAAAATGTTACGATCTTTTTGCAGGTGTAAGTCGTCGCCAACTTTGCCGTGGCCTTTAAAGGCCTTAGCCCATTTGTTTTTGAAGATACCTTCATGTTCTTTCTGAAAGCGCTTAAACCCAGTAGTGGAATTGACATCGCGGCCATTGCTTTGGCCTTCAAAATGGAAGACCTCTGAGTGTGGTATGTACAAGGTGCGGTAGCCAGCATCACGGACCTTGAAAGCGAGGTCGGTGTCTTCGAAGTAGGCGGGCTGAAACTCCTGACTAAAGGCGCCAACCTCATCCCAAATGCTACGTTTGACGCACAATGCCGCTCCGCTCAGATAGTCGACATCTCGCACATAATTATAAGCGGGTAGTCGTGGATTTTGGTTGCGGCCCACATTCCACGGTTCGCCGTTTTCCCAGACAATGCCCCCGGCTTCTTGCAAACTGCCATCTTCATTCAGAAGTTTAGAGCCTGTCATGCCAATGTTTTCCTGATCTTCAAAGCCACGTACTAGCTCGTCGATCCAACCGCTGGTTACTTCGGTGTCATTATTTAAAAAGATGAGATATTGACCTTTTGCCTTGGCAGCAGCCTTGTTGCAGATGCCTCCAAAGCCTAGGTTCTTGTCGCTGAGAATGAAGCGAACTCCCTCCAGTGTCTCATAGCCAGCTAGAGTCTCCGCACTGGAAGCATCGTCGGCGACGATTACCTCATAAGGGGTTTGATTATATGCAAGCATTAGCGATGCAATGCAGTGATGGGTTAGATGAAACTTGTTATGTGCCGGGATAATGATGCTGGCTACCGGCGCGTCAGATGTGGCAAAGTTAAGGGGTGTGTAGTCCTTTTTTTCATGATAACCAAGGCATACACAATTATGTGCCACAGCAACTGCGGGATCAAATCGGCCAATGTTTTTGGCCATCTTTAGCTTGAGGCTTGTATAGCGATAGGCGTCAAGAGGATTTACCCCGCTGAGTGCGTTTTCAAAGTGACTCGCTTGCAGGTGTTCCCAAGGGGTGCCGATAAATGGCAGGGCGGCCACAGCGCGCGCAGGAGTGCTGGCCTCGGGTGAGTAGACTTCAATTAGATGAACCCGGCCATCATAATATTCTTTGGGTAGAGCAATTGTAGATTGAAAGGGCTGCTCCGGCAATGTCAGGCTGAGCTCTCGCGCTTGCCGATGATTGACGCTCACGGTGATGCCATAGTCTTGGCCGGCACCACCAGTAGAGACCATGTGAATGCCAGATGCGGTGACATCCGTAATTGTTAGTTGGAGGGTTTGGCTGACTGATTTATTGGCGTCTGGACTACTGGGTGCTTCTGTTTCTTGTTCCTCTTGTGCGGTGAGGTTTGGGATGAATTGATGCATGGCCCTTTGCTGGCTGGTCCAGCCAATGTCTGGTTCTCGTTCTAGGTCGTTAGGGAGTCGCCCTTCAAACTGGCCATACAATAAATAGTGAGAAAAAGGGTTTATGCCGGCATCTGCAACATCGATATTTTTAGAAAAGTAGTAGGATGAATCAAACCATGGAGTAGGATTAATTCCCTGTTTGGCGCCTTGTATAAGATAGTGCTCAAAGATGTCACCATCAAAAGACTCGCTGACTTGAGTGCGATAGAATGATTCTTCAAAATACTTCCGGATTACCTCCAATTCACTTGGATTATAATGAGATTCAATCTGGGTTGATTTTTTCGCTGGATTTACGGTTTTACCGAATAAACTAGATATAGATTTTAGACTTAGGCTCATGTTGTGAATCCTAATGTGTTTGCGGTTTGATAAATCATCATGATGTGATGTGCATTTGAAACGTGCCCTGTGTGAGGTTGTTCTATTATGTGAAGATATATTCTGGGTGGATAACACAAAGATCTTTCAACAAATCCTTTAAGAATCACAGTAGCATAAAGGTACTGCTTGCCGATATCATAATTTAAGTTCAAGGATTAGAAAAAGCCTATCTGGCAATATCAATCCGTGAGATTTATACTGAAGAGGGGAAAAGGGGAAGAGGGAAAAAGAGGGAAAAAGAGGACGCTACCCTTTTAATTATTATTCAGCTGCATTCTCCAAATGCCAATACAAACCAGAACAGTATTCGCTGGTGTACCTCACCACATCACTCAAAGAGGTAATCGTAGGGAAGACGTCTTTTATACTGACGAAGACAGGGAAACTTACCTAGGCTGGTTGCAGGAATATTGTCAGTTACACAAAGTTGAAATCTTGGCTTACTGCCTTATGACCAACCACATTCACATAATCGCCCTGCCTAAAACAGATGCCGGGTTGCAGTCAGTATTCAAGCCACTGCATATTCGATACGCACAGAGATTTAATCGTCAGCGCGGGTGGAAAGAGCATGTTTGGCAAAGGCGTTATTTTTCATCGGCACTGGACGATCGTTATCTATAGTCAGCGATTCGTTATGTCGAAAGAAATCCGGTTAAAGCAAAAATGGTGAAAAAAGCAGAAAGCTATGCTTGGTCGAGTGCAGCCGGGCATTGCGAATGATATGCAGGTAATGTATTGACGACAAAGGCTTACTGGAAGAAGTAATTTGAATCCATTGGCAATTGGTCCGCCTGGTTGGCGGAGGTCGACTCTGTCGATGAATTGTTGATTATTCGTCGTAATATTGAAAAAGGGTTACCTTGCGGCTCTGATCGACTTATTCAGAAACTGGAAAAGAAAATTGGACGGATGTTAAAGTACCTTCTGCTAGGTCGCTCAAGAAAGCCGGTAGATAGTTAAAAAGGACATCGTCTCCTTTATTTTTCGGTCAATCAACAACTGCTTAATCAGGCTTTCTTGTGTAAAATCCGTCCGCTTTACTGACGTTTGAATCGTTAATCTGATGAATCCTATTTTTTTTACACACATCCCCAAAACAGCCGGAACCAGTTTCCGCCTTGGCGTTGAAGATTACTTAGGCCAGAAGTCAATTATTTATGACT
>JBLIHY010000094.1:0-8316 GCA_047634655.1 Cellvibrionaceae bacterium | reverse complement strand
AGAAATACCACCAAAGTATGCAATCGCAGATGTAATGGGTCAATTAAAAAGCCAATCAGCGTCCAGGTTAAGGAAGAAATTTAAATGGCTTAGCAAAGTCTACTGGAAAGAAAATGTTTTTTGGTCGACAGGCTACTTCGTTAGCAGCGTAGGCGTAGATGAAAAGACAATCAAAAACTATGTGGAGCATCAAGGACGCCAAAGATTCAGGTCAGCTCCGAATGGAGCTGTAATATCGCGTAGCGATGGCGAAGCCATAGAACCCCGGCTTTAGCCGGGGGAATCTATTTTTTTATGGAATAGATGTGGTTGAAAGTTTTAAAGCTTAAAGTCTATATTAAGAAAAAAAGTGACTGAAGAATTATTGCTATTTGAAATAAAGCCTGGAGATTCATCTGGGTTCTCATCCTCAAAAGATATTTTTTCCGTTTTATCCGGTTGATAAATAAATTTTCCAGAGATCGTAAGGGAGCCGGGATTTAGTTTTATATCTTTTCCCAGTCCCAACTCATAAGCCTCAAAAGATTCCTCACCAATTGCACTGTTACCGTAATAGGATAAGCTAGAAAACCAGTTGTTTTTGAAACTGAAAATGGAATAAAGAGAGCCAGAGTGCCTTGGAAATAAAGATAAATCGATGGAATTTTCCGTTTCATGGTCTAAATACGTATAATTTAGATGAAAGTCTAAACTCTTGAAGTACTGACTAGATATTTCGTTTAGTGAAAAGTTGGCGTCTACTTCAAAACCTTTTAAGGTGGCTTCACTTTTTTCAGGCAGATAGTGGGTCTTAAAATATTCTGGTGTTTCAGAGAGACTGTTATAAAACCACTTAAAATCCGAATCAAAATCAATATATCTATTAGCGTACAATAATCTCTTCTTAGTATAAAAAGAAATTTCTCTGGCTAATATCTCATCGGATTCAGTGATCGAATTTAAACTTGAAAAAAACACCTCGCCCTCTGTATATGGCTCATCATCACCATACTCATAAGCATTATTGAAATTTGTTGTGTAAGGGAAAGGTGGCCAACTGAGGTTATAGTCAAATAGGTCGGGAATTCTGACAGCCTTCGATAAAACAAATCGGATAGTCGAGTCATCATTGATGCGGTAATTTGCACCGAGGCGCGGCGAGAGAGCTGGCTCGTTCGTAATATCATCGTTATGTTCAAACATTACTCCCGCATTAAAAACCCATTGCTGCCACCTTTCTTCAAGATTGCCAAATAGTCTGTAGGTCGTCGAAAGGGCTTCACCTTGAATATAAAAATCAGAATCAAGCTTCTGCCGAGCAAGGCCAAAACCAGAGACTAATCGTCGATCTTCATTAAAAAGATAGGTATCTTGAAATTCTATATGTAATTTTTCTTCTAAACTACTGGCGTCGATATCGCCCTCAGTTCTGAGGCCATAAAAGCCAAAAGTTTCGTCTGCTGGAAGAGATCTTTTAAGCTCATTAATAAAGGCGAGCAACAATCCTTTAGCTTCTCTTGAGGAGCCAGAATCTATTGAACAATTGTCATTCGCACTAAGTCGATCAGTCAAGTCGTCAATCCAGTCGACAATCTCCATTTCATTATCTTCTGCTTTTGCTAGATTAAGTACTTCCTCATCGTTTAGAAGAATAGAAGTATAACAGCTGCTAATACGAGATAATCTTAATAGTGGTCTTGAGAAAAATGCTGTCGGTGCACGAATAAAAATTGGATTATTTCTATTTATCCTTGTATAGCCACCCTTTATTTTGATGTCGTGTTTCGGGGATATAGTATGCATCAGTTCCCCCGAAAGATAATTCGATTCAGTAGAACCCTGAGGCAGTCTAAATTCGTCAGTACGCAGTCTCATCGGAGATCCCGTCGCATTGTGTTTTTCACGATCACTGTGATAAAAACCTAATGAGGCTTTAGTTACGTTATTAATTCTAAAGTTAACTTTAGAATTAATCAGACGAACACCGTAATCATCCGATCGTTCAAATTGAGTCGCTGCTCCTGGCCTACTAATTACAAATTGATCGTAACCATCATCGCTGTTTGCCGAGGCGGATACTCGGTATGAAATATTTTCTGCCGGTTTTCCGGAAAAGGAAAGCGTCAAACGATTACTGTCATTACCCCCTGTTGACGCACTGGCAGAAAAAGGGGAAGAATTTAGCGCGTCTTTCGTTACGATGTTAATAATGGCGGTCAAAGAATTGGTTCCATAAGTTGCTGCACTGGGCGAACGCGTAACTTCAATATAATCAATGTCACTTATACTAATGGGTAATGTAGACCATATGATCTGAGCGTAACGTGGTCGCTCGACCGGTATACCATCGATAAAAATTTGCATACGAGTAGGCTGCAGGCCATTAGTCCCGTGATAATTAATGCGATAGCGGCCACCATCGGGCTTGATCGTAACCATACCCGCAATATAGCGAAAGACATCGGGTAGATTGTTGATCTGAAGCTTCTTGATGGTTTCGTGAGTAATCCTGCTCACTGAAGCGGGAGTGTCGTGAGGGGTTTGTTTTAGTCGAGTTGGCGACAGGTAGTTTGTTTCGATATCTTCGAGGATAAATTCGTCTAACTCGACAGAATACGATAAGACCGGCAATAAAAGAAAAATTATAAAGAGTCGAGGCATTTAGAATCTATCTAAAAATTGAATTTTATGTCTGATTTTCACCAGAGGATTGGTGTTATAACGCCATCGTTATACGCGCTAGATTCACGACAGCTTATGAAGCTATTAGGTTTTTATTTATTAACCTATCCACTGAACAGTTAACTCGTGAGTTGATGTTACCAAAATCGTCATTAACCGTGTTTATCCATCGGCGAAGGAAATAACTTCCCTTATACTTTGTGTATTACACAAAACCATTAACAGGCGATCGATTCCCAGAGCTACGCCTGCACAGGGTGGCAAGCCAGCTTCCATGGCCGCGAGTAATCGTTCGTCACAGGGTGGCAGGGAGAAACCGCGAGCATTTCGATATTTAAGGTCCTCTTCAAAACGATGGCGCTGTTCTTGCGCATCGATAAGCTCGTAATAGCCATTGGCCAGTTCCATGCCATTTAAATAAGCTTCAAAACGCCTGGCAATGGTTTGCCCAGCATGGTTTAGCCCAAGTGCTGCCAAGGCAGCTTTGGTTTTCGGATAGCCAAAGACTAGAACCAACCCATGCGGCAACTGCTTTTCCAAGTAATGGGTCATTATTAAATCGAGCCAATCGTCTACCGTTAATGCTTCCATATCGCTGACATCCACCATACCGGAGGCGACCCTTTTTAGCTCGCTAATATGGCTATCGTGAGGATCAACTCCTAACTGTTCCATAAACAATTGTCGATAGCTCAATTTTTGAACGGATAAATCGGGAATAATCGTTTTAACTAAATCAACCACTTCGCCCATTAATCGATGCTCGTCCCAACCCACCCGGTACCACTCCAACAAGGTGAATTCCGGTCGATGTCGCGTGCCGATCTCTCCCTGTCGAAAAACTTTACCTAGAGAATATATGTCACCACTATTCATCGCCAGTAGACGTTTAAGAAAAAACTCGGGAGAGGTCTGCAAGTACAGACGCTTACCTATCACCTCGGTAGTTAGTGAATCGATAAAGGGTTCGACAGTGGCCGCCAAGCCCAATAGAGGCACTTCTACTTCGAGAACTTTCCTGGCTTCAAAAAAAACGCGAATGGTTCGATAAAGATCAGCGCGGATTTTGATGGCGTCGAGTGTTGCACTTGTTTGCCAATTGTCTGATAAGACATTCATTTTCATATCATCGATAACGACTACTTGCTCCCTCGACTTAGATACTCCCCAGTTCGAGTATCAACTCGGATAACTTCACCTTCCGACACAAAAAGCGGCACCTTAACTGAAGCACCCGTCGACAATACCGCGGGCTTGGTGCCTCCCTGAGCCGTGTCACCTTTGACGCCCGGATCTGTTTCGACTATTTTCAACTCGACATGATTGGGTGGTGTCACCGCAAGTGGCACTCCATTATAAAGAGTAATAACCACCCTATCCTGCTCTATCAACCATTTTTCGGCATCTCCCAGCGCCTTGGCGTCGGCTTGATATTGCTCGTATGTTTCAGGTTCCATGAAGTACCAGAACTCTCCATCAGAGTAGAGGTAGTCCATATCTATATCCATCACATCGGCGCTGTCCAGCGACTCCCCAGATTTGAAGGTGCGCTCCCAAACGCGCCCTGTGTTAAGGTTGCGTAGCTTGACACGACTAAAAGCTTGGCCCTTTCCGGGTTTGACAAATTCGTTATCCAAAATCGTGCAGGGCTCTCCGTCTAATAATACTTTTAAGCCGCTTCGAAATTCATTGGTTGAGTAGTTGGCCATACCTAATATGTCCTCAAAAAACACTATTTACTTTCAGGAAAATCGCAATGATACCCCGATCTCATCCCTCTTGGCAGGTCGATTCCACTTCCAGTTGGCAACAACAACTCCAATCCGCCATTGAAGACCCGAAAATCTTACTAGAAAATTTAAATCTGGATACGGCACTTTTACCTGCTGCAATTCAGGCGGCATCGCATTTTCCTTTGCGAGTACCCAGAGCTTTTGTCGCACGCATGGAGAAAGGTAACCCTCGAGATCCACTATTACGCCAGGTATTACCAATCGACGCTGAACTTATCGCCAGCGACGGTTACCATCGAGATCCAGTAAGCGAACAGGGTGGCCAGACAACGGGATTAATACAAAAGTATCAGGGAAGAGCATTGCTGATTGTCAGCGGTCATTGTGCCATCAACTGCCGTTATTGCTTCCGCCGCCACTTTCCCTATGATCAGCACCGTCCTAACCGCGAGCAGTGGCTTGCTGTTTTTAACCAGCTGCGTCAAGACTCCTCGATCCGCGAAATTATTCTTTCGGGAGGTGATCCGCTGGTTGCCAGCGATCGTCATCTAAGCTGGCTCAGCGAACAATTGAGCAGTATTCCGCATATTCAGCGTCTGCGGATACACAGTCGCTTACCGGTTGTTATTCCAGCTCGCCTTACCGACGAATTTTTAAAGTGGCTGATAAGCTCGCGACTTAAGCCAGTGCTTGTATTACACATCAATCACCCCAACGAAATTGATCGTGAGCTGGGCCTCGCTTTGCAAAAGTTGCGCACTCATAAAGTGACTTTATTAAACCAGGCGGTGTTATTGAAAGGTGTTAATGATTGCGCAGATGTACAAACTGAGTTGAGTGAAAAACTGTTTGACATTGGAATATTACCCTACTACCTTCATATTTTTGACAGAGTGGCTGGTGCAGCGCACTTTGATCTACCTCTTGAAACAGCACGATATCTGCATGCCGAAATGCGAAAGCGACTACCGGGCTATCTGCTGCCAAGACTGGTCCAGGAAGTAGCGGGCGAACACTCAAAAACCCATCTGTTTGATTATTAACTTGACGGCAGTTAGGATCCAATGGGTACGATGCAGGTATTGCAATACCTCGCACACTGGGACGAGTCGAATAATGAAACTCTAAAGCCGTATCAAATTTCTGGGTTTACTTAACCTAGACAAGTAAAATACCTTGCAACGATTAATGTTCTGGCCACACTATTACTGTTCAAATAAATTTTTGGCAAATTTGTATACTTTGATGCACGGGGACAAATCCTGCATCTTAAGCGATAATTGACTATTAATGGATACAGTGACCTCTGCTTCTCATTTAATAAGTAACTTTGTGATTCGTACTAAACTACGCTGATTCTATTTAGGAATAACACTATTGTGCTGGAGAAATCTCTGAATTGATCAGAGATTTCTTAGATAGCAGAAGATATTAAGCAAACCAAACGAGAGTTATGATTAATTTTATAGATCGTCAGCAATATCAAATAATCCGATGAACGCCGCCATTATTCCCTTTCGACTGCTAATTTTAAACAACTCGCAAAAAGAAGCTCAACGTCTCATTAGCATGTTCAAAAATGCTGGAAGACCCTGTCGTGCACAGCACATTACCTCTCTTGAAGACTTTGAGAAAAGTCTTCAAGAGCAGGTGTGGGATCTCTTGATCTCACAAAATGATGTTCGCTCTCCCACACCGGCGCAAGCGATTCGTTGCATTCGCAAATACAACCAAGATCTTCCACTGATCCTCATGAAGGAGGATCAAACTGACCGCACTGTAATTGATGGGATGAAACTGGGTGCCGTAGATGTCGTTCAACTGGACGACGATCAGCATTTACTGTTGGTCGTCACACGAGAACTCGCAAACCGCGATCAACGCAAGTATGCCCGAACCTCCGAGCGCCGGGCCAAGGAATTAGAGCGACTAAACCAACAACTACTGGATAGCTCCAAGGATGGCATCGCCTTCATTCAAGATGGTACATTTATTTATGCCAATGAGTCTTTCGCTGAAATGTGCGGTGATTCCAAACGCGACGACATCGAGTATGCTCCGATCATGGATATGGTCCACAGCGAAGATCGCGATCTCATCAAGAAGGCACTCAAGGAGGTTGCTTTACAAAAGCAAAAGGTAACTTCGGATAAGCTCAAGGTCAGAATCAAAACGGGAAAAGGCCACTACAAACACTTGGAAATAGAATTAAAAGTGGGACAATTTGAAGAGGAGAGCTGCGTGAAGCTCTTTGTCAGCAAAACTTTTGAGAAAAACAATCCCCTCGAAACCGGGGTGGAAGAGATCAAACTAATCGATCCCGCCACTGGAGTTCAAAACAAGCTCAGTTTTAACCAATATCTAAGTATGCGGGTTTCTGAGGCCATTTCCGAAGGTCATATTTACTCATTGATTTATCTTGATCTAGACAAATTCAAAACCGATATTGAAAGCACGATTGGTCTAGATGGCTCGGAAGAAATTCTAGCTGCTATCGCAAAGCTACTGGAACAAAACAGTCAAGCCGATGATTTCATCGCACGAGTTGGCGACGACTCATTTGCAATTGTTGGTAGCGAAAACAGTCTGAGTAAGCTGATTGACGTCAGTAATAATATTTGCAGTGCTATTCGCGACCATTTTTTTGACGTAAAAAGCAAAACCATCCGCTTAACAGCCAGTATTGGTATCACGCTAATCAATGACACTACCATCGACGCTCAATTTGCCATTAACCAAGCCACACAAGCGATTGATGCTATTCGCTCCAAGGGTCAAAGCAAACAAGGCGATGGTGTCAATATTTATCAAGCCGAAAAAAGTGAGCAAACTGTTATGGCGAGCGCACTTCAGCAAGCCATAAAGGAAAACCGCTTCCGTTTATTATTTCAGCCCATTATTAGCCTCCGCGGCGACAGCGTAGAACGCTACGAAGTCTTTTTGCGTATGATCGATGACGACGGCAAAGAGATTTCTCCCGAAAAATTCTTGAATACAGCTAAAAGCATCCAAGCAATTGGTAAAATTGACCGCTGGGTGCTACTGGAAGCGATCAAGCAGTTGAGCAAACGCGACCAAAAGGCCAAGCATGCCCAACTTCAAGTACACATCAGCCATCATTCACTGTGCGATGAATCGTTGCTCGGGTGGTTAAAAGTCGCCTTCCAGGCAGCTAAAGTAGACCCCAAAAGCCTGGTGTTACAATCTAGCGAATCCACCATAAATGACTACCTGTCAGTGGCAAAGAAATTCATTGAAGAAGCGACCTCTATGGGCATCAGCTTCTGCATTAACAACTTCGGCTGCGCTCTGGATCAAATGGCACTACTGGATCATGTCGACGTTGCACAAGTTAAAATTGACGGGTCTTTTTCTATAGAAATACAAGAGAATTCGGAAAACATCGAAGCTATGGGGAAATTGCTAAATGCGCTCAATGAAAAGCAAAAAATCATTATCGTACCGATGGTAGAAAAAGCCAGTATTCTTGCCACCTTGTGGAAAATGAACGTGCAGTGTATCCAAGGCAACTATATACGTGCCTTGGGTCCAAATATGGATTACGAGTTTTCAGTAGAAGAAGAATCCGCCTAGCCAATCAGTAAATCTACAAAACTAGTAGCCGCACGAATTATAATAGAACCCCGGCTAAAGCCGGGGTTCTATGGCTTCGCCATCGCTACGCGATATTACAGCTCCATTCGGAGCTGACCTGAATCTTTGGCGTCCTTGATGCTCCACATAGTTTTTGATTGTCTTTTCATCTACGCCTACGCTGCTAACGAAGTAGCCTGGCGACCAAAAAACATTTTCTTTCCAGTAGACTTTGCTAAGCCATTTAAATTTCTTCCTTAACCTGGACGCTGATTGGCTTTTTAATTGACCCATTACATCTGCGATTGCATACTTTGGTGGTATTTCT
>JBLIHY010000093.1:0-8578 GCA_047634655.1 Cellvibrionaceae bacterium | reverse complement strand
CTAGGAGATTGTTTTTCAGGTGACGTTTTGGGTGAGAGAATATTTGTTTCCGGTTAAGCTCCGGTGCTGGTTTATGCGGCCGCTTTGGCCTATAAAGCATTGAGAAGGCTGATATTGATTAAGCGTTTCTTCCATTGAACTGGTACGGCCAGAGATTAAACTCGAGCACCATAAAAGCCGATAACTAAAAAAACAAAAATACCGTGCCGCTGGCTTCATTTTTTGCAACATAGCTCTCGTCGTTTAAAGCCGGCGACTCGTGGGCAATAGCTGTATGAATTAGAGTTTAATTGTGCAACTGGAAAAATGTTTTTCGATAGTATTTTAATTCTTCAATTGAATCTCGTATATCATCCATTGCGAGATGAGAACCGGTTTTTTTTACCCCGCTGGCAATATCTGGTCGCCAGCGTTTAGCCAGTTCCTTAATACTGCTGACATCTAGATTGCGATAGTGAAAATATCGCTCCAGATCAGGCATATAGTTGGCGAGAAAGCGACGATCTTGGCAGATGGAATTCCCGGCCATGGGCGATTTGTCCGTGGGAATCCATTCCTTGAGAAATTCGATGGTTCCAGTTTCCGCTTCTTTTGTAGTAATCTTGCTTTGCCGGACGCGCTCCGTAAGGCCCGATTTGGCGTGTTGTTTGGTGTTCCATTCGTCCATGGATTCCAGCAGGACCTCGGGCTGGTAAATGGCATAGATTGGCCCTTCTGCGAGGATGTTTAAGTTGCTATCGGTGATCATGGTGGCGACCTCGATAATGACGTCCTCCGCAGGATTTAATCCAGACATCTCAAGATCAATCCAAATTAGATTTTTGGCGTCCATAAAGCTTCCCGAATTGCGAATAAATAGCGTTTAGGGATGTTATCACTTCCGTCGATCACACACTATTGAATCACATGGCAATACGCAGCTGATGAGTTTTAGGTGATTTATCGCATGCTATCGAACTGATATAGACAGATGCGGTACCAGGTTGATGTTAATGCAAATAGTGGCCGACTTAATTCCTTCAAAGTTTACAGTAAAGGGTAATTACTTGTGTCCGATGAAATTCGCTCCTGGATTGCTGAGGCGTTGTACTCTCATCCTGAAATAAGCTGCCCCCAGCCGTTGAAACTTAATCCTATTGCCGGCGATGCCGGTTTTCGTCGTTATTTTCGCCTGAATACGCGGCCTTCTTTATTATTGGTGACCGCTCCCCGTGGAGCGGGTCCCAGCGAATCGGCTGCGCACTTCGCTGAACTTAGCCAAAATTTGCGCGACTTTGGAATTCCCACTCCAAAGGTTTTTGCCTGCGATGGTGATCGCAATCGATCGTTGATTGAGGATTTTGGTACGCAGAGTCTTCTTGATGTCCTCGACTGTGACAGTGCCGACTTGCTATACGGTGAGGCGTTAATGCTGCTGTTGCGATTACAGCAGCTTCCTGCGGCGCGATTGCCTTTGCCACGTTACGACCAGTCGTGTCTGAGACAAGAGATGCAGCTTTTTACCGAATGGTTTGTTAATCAATTGCTGGGTCTGCAATTGTCATCTGATGAACGCCATTTACTCGAAGACACTTTTGCCTATTTAGAGCAGCAGGCATTGGAGCAACCGAGAGTGTTGGTGCATCGAGATTTTCACTCGAGGAATTTGATTTATCGACCGGGTAAAGCTCCCGGTGTTATTGATTTCCAAGATGCTGTCTGGGGACCGATCACCTACGATCTCGTTTCTCTGCTAAAGGACTGTTACATTTTCTGGTCCGCTGAGCAAGTAAAACGCTGGATGACCACTTATGCCAATCTCGCTATTGAATCGGGTATTTTACCGCCAATCTCTGGCGACCAATGGCAGTATTGGTTCGACTGTATGGGATTACAGCGCCACATCAAAGTTCTGGGTATCTTTTCCCGTTTACATTTGCGAGATGGTAAGTCTCACTATCTCAATGATTTACCTCTAGTCTGGCACTACGTGTTAGAGATGATTCGAGTCTATCCAGAGTTAAAATTTTTCAGCCAGTGGTGTTACCTACGACTGCAACCTCTTATTGCCATCCAGCCCTGGTATCGAAAAATTACCAGTTCCAGTAAATCGTGAATATAGATAAATAAGACTTACTTCATGAAAGCAATGATTCTGGCGGCGGGTCAAGGTAAGCGCCTACGCCCCTATACTGAACATACGCCCAAGCCCCTGCTAAAAGTAGCGGGTAAGGCGCTGATCGAATATCATTTAGAGCGCCTAGCCGCTGCTGGCTTTAAAAATATTGTTATTAATATTGCCTATCTCGGCGAGCAGATCGAGAAAGCTCTGGGTGACGGCCGCCGTTGGCAATTAAGTATTCGCTATTCCAAGGAGTTGGCTCCTCTCGAAACAGCGGGAGCTATCGTCCACGCCGCAAGTTTGCTGGATGAACAGCCATTTTTACTGGTCAATGCGGATGTATGGACAGATTTTCCCTTTGAATGCATGCACTCTCGCGCTCTGGATCCCCATTCACTGGGACATCTGGTCATGGTGGCTAACCCGAAGCACAATACTCGAGGTGACTATTCTTTGGATGGGGAGGGATATCTGTGCAATAAAAGAGAGTCTGCGTACACGTTTAGCGGAATCAGCCTAATCAATCCAAAGTTAGTGCTTGCTTATGCCGCCAGACGACCAGCATTTCCTCTGTCGGAAGTTTTTCAAGATGGGATTAAGCGCCGCCGTCTCACCGGGGAGGTCTTTCGAGGCCAGTGGTGGGATATTGGCACACCGCAACGGCTCTGCGAGCTTAACCGTCATCTCTGTCAGTAGCATTTGTAAGCTTGGTAAGTTTGACGTCCCTCTGTGGGGGCTGCATTTGCGACAATCGTGTCAGCGCCGAGTTTAATTGCCTCATTGCGAGCAAGTGTTTGTAGCTCCATCAATACTTTCCTCGAATCGCGTTTGTAGAAGCCGATTTTATATTTGACTTTTATAGAGGCATCTCCTTTTTTCTGACAACCGCTGACCAAATTGCTCGAGGCAATAACGATACTTTGTTGTGCGGGATTTTCTGGTACCCATGTACAAGAAGCTAACAGAACGAGTAAAGCTGGACTCAGTGTTTTAGTATATCTCATGATGTTCTTCTCTAGAAATGAAAAGTTACTGTCAATCTGGCAATGAAATATCTCTCTGAATTATCGAGATATTCGAGAATCTTGTATCAAGATACGAATTTTCGCAGATAGATTCCTACGTAGAGCGCAAAAGTAAAGGAAGTGTTAAGCGTGTCTTTGAGACTTTAGTGCATCCCTTGCATTTGTCTCATTAGCGTGAGGTCACTGGCGCCTTCTGAAGCCAAATAATCGACCTTTTCCCATAACTGCGAAGCAGCAAATAATAAGCCTTTTTCTGCGCGCCAGATTATATAAATATCTCCAAATTGCTACTAAATTGTCGTGGTGTCGATGGCTCGAATTAGATGTTCTGGCGTAATTTTCTTTAAACAATTGGTGTGGCCCAAGGGGCAAACTCGTTTAAAACACGGTGAGCAAGCTAAATGCAGATTATGCGCATTAACTTTTTTACTCAGGGCAGGGGTAAAGTCTTCACTGGTCGAACCGTAAATTGCGTGGATATGAGTGCCAACCGCGGCGGCGATGTGCATGAGGCCAGAGTCGTTAGTGATTGCCATCGTTGTTTCAGATAGTAAATCAATGACTTCTTCCAGTTCGGTCCTGCCACAAAGATTATGACTATCGCCGCGCAGACCAAGGGTGATCTTCTCACCTGCTGGGTAGTCTTTCGCACTTCCCAGAACCCAAACCTGATATTTTTTTTCTAAAAAATATTCGGCAAGTATCCGAAAGTATTCTAGCGGCCACTGCTTGGCGGGACCGTATTCAGCGCCTGGCATTAATGCTACAGCTGGTCTGTCTGTCCGCAAATTTAGTCGTTCTATGGTTGCTTTTGATGCTGTCTGATTAATTGTTAGGCTGGGGTGGGGGATTTGCGCGGGAGGATACGCCTCGTCGATGGGCAAGCCGAGAGAGACGAAACGCTTCACAGTTTGATCCAGCAGCTTTCTATCCAGTCGGCGCCGTTCGTTAAGTAGAAAAAAACGTTGCTCCCCGTGAAAACCGATGCGATGTTTGATTCTGGCAAAGTAACTGACCAATGCAGACTTCCAAGAGCGAGGAAGTACAATGGCTTTGTCGTACTTTTCTTTTGCCAAAACTCTTCCCAAGCGATAGCGCGAGCCAAATCCCCATTTGCCATGTTGACTGTCGAGCACGATGACGCGGCGAACTTCTGGCATCCGCCTCACTATTGGTGCCGACCAAGCGGGGCCGACAACATCGATAATTGCCTCTGGTTCCCGTTGTTTGATGGTGGTGAACAGACTTTGCGCCATTACCATGTCGCCAACCCAGGAGGGGCCAGTAATCAAGTACTTAGCCATGTGCATCTAACCATTTCAGATAATCTTTGACTCCTTGCGCCAGGCCGCGTGATTGCTGTCGATAGCCAACGGCGCGTAATTTTTGAATATCGGCCTGGGTAAAGCTTTGATACGCTCCTTTGAGTGATTCTGGAAACTCCATATACTCAATTTCCCCCTTTTGAAAATATTCGATAACAGTCTCTGCAATGGTTCGAAATGGCTCCGCCTTACCAGTGCCCAGGTTAAAAATACCCGATAATTGGGGATTATCCATAAACCACAACTTAGCGTCGACGACATCTTCTACATAGATAAAATCTCGAGATTGTCCACCGGCTTCATAGCCGTCGTAGGCACCGAATAATTTAGGATTACCCCCAGCTACGACTTGGTTGCGAAGATGTAGAGCGACACTTGCCATATCTCCTTTATGGCTCTCGCGAGGACCATAAACGTTAAAGTAGCGAAATCCCACAATCTGTGACGATGCGTTGGCAAGTCGGCGAGAAACCTGCTGATCAAACAAAAATTTTGAATAGGCATACATATTCATTGGCCGTTCGTTGACCCGATCTTCCCTAAAAACCGAGCTTCCGCCGTAGACAGACGCCGAAGAGGCATAGGAAAGTGGGATTTTATGCGCCACACAGAAGTCGAGTACGGCTTTAGAGTATTCGTAATTCACCGACATGATGTATTTTCCATCCCATTCGGTCGTAGCGGAGCATGCACCTTCGTGAAAAATAATTTGCGGTTTAAAGGGTAGAGTATCCTTCCTTAGTGCATCGAAGAAGTCATCCTTATCGATATAATCGGCAATATTCAGATCTGCCAAGTTGAGACATTTTTTCCCGTCGCTAAGGTCGTCGACTACGACGATATTTTCTATTCCTCGTCGATTGAGACCAATTATAATATTGCTGCCTATAAAACCGGCGCCACCGGTAACTACATACATAACTTCGATGAATCCTCAACAGTGAAGTGCCAGTGCGGAAATTCCGCAAACTGTCACGGTTTGATTGCTAACTTGCTCTAAATGTCGCCGATAGCTGAAATTTTGTCCGCTGTATTTGTCGATCCGTGCAATCGCTACACTTAAGTTAATCGGCTTTTAGGACGATGTTCCGAAAATAATTAAAGATGATATTATTGCTGCCACAAATTCTACACGAAACCTCGAAACATGACTCTGAGTACTGACTTATCTTCACTGGCAGAATCGAAAATATTGGTCGTTGGCGATGTTATGTTGGATCGCTATATCGATGGTCATACTGGACGTATTTCGCCTGAGGCACCAGTTCCAGTTGTCCATGTTAAAAAAAGTTACGAACGTCCAGGGGGCGCGGCCAACGTCGCGTTAAACATCACTTCCTTGGGCGCCAAAGTCACTCTGTTAGGTTTGATCGGCGAGGACGAAAATGCCAGACGACTTAAACAAGCATTGGTTACTGAAAATATCGATGCGCGTTTACTCTCTTGTGCAAAAACACAGACGATCACCAAACTTCGTGTTATCAGTCGCAGTCAACAGTTGATCCGTTTGGACAACGAAGACGGCTTTGCCCACGCCGACCACCGACTTCTTTTTGAACGCGCCATTGATGCCTGTAAAGAGGCCGATGTTGTGGTGTTCTCGGACTATGGTAAAGGTACTCTCCAGTCGATCATTGAGCCACTCCTGAGCCACTGTAAAGCGCAGGGAATTCCTGCCTTGGTCGATCCTAAAGGTTCAGATTTCTCAATTTATCGAAATGCGACTGTCGTTACGCCTAACTTTTCAGAATTCGTTGCTGTAGTTGGACAACCCGAAAATGAGGAGGACCTGGAAAATAAAGCTCGGCAACTATTGGCAGCTCACGACTTGGACAGTTTGTTAGTGACCCGTAGCGAAAAGGGTATGTCTCTCTTTCAGCGGAAATCTGATCCGCTGCATCTTGCGGCAAAAGTACGGGAGGTCTACGACGTTACTGGAGCGGGCGACACAGTTATTGCCTCCTTGGCCGTGGCCATAGCCGCGCGGTATCACCTTAAAGATGCCACCACTCTAGCCAATTTGGCTGCGGGTATCGTTGTGGGCAAAGCGGGTACCGCTACTCCCACTTTGCCAGAATTGAAAAAAGCAGTGGTTGATAGTCTGTATCCAGATCGTTTTGATCTCGGTGGTGTTTTATCTTTGGACGAATTAGTTAAACAAACTCAGCTAGCGCGAACGCGTGGTGAGACTCTGGTGATGACTAATGGCTGCTTCGATATCCTCCACGCCGGACATGTCCAATACTTGGACAAAGCCCGAAAGCTTGGTGACCGTCTTATCATCGCGGTTAACAGCGATGCCTCCGTCACCCGTCTGAAAGGAGCAAGCCGCCCGATTAATTCTCTGGAAAATCGCATGGTGGTTTTAAGTGCTCTGGCTTGTGTGGATTGGGTGGTTCCGTTTGAGGACGATACTCCGATTAGTGTGATCAAGGCGATATTGCCGGATAAACTGGTTAAGGGAGGAGATTATAAAGTGGAAGCCATTATCGGTTATCGCGAAGTTACCGAAGCGGGGGGCGAAGTGTCGACCATAGAGCTGACACCAGATTGTTCGACGACCCGTATTATCGAAAAGGCCAGGACTTAAGAGTGTTTCATTATTTCGTCCAGTTTTTCCCGAATATGACCAAAGGTAATGAGTTCTAGAGCTTGTGGGTCGCGAATACGCTTTCCCCAAGGCAATTCATCGACCGACTTATTAAAGAATAGCCCGACTGCTTCTGGATACTGATTGACCGTATGCTTGAGAGAACAATAAGGACCAGTACGATAGGGGTTTGATGTGGCATACAGGCCGATAACAGGCACGCCCAAGGCGTTGGCAATATGTGCCGGGCCAGTATCTGGTGCTATTACAAGCTTAGCCTTTGTCATCAAGGCAGCGAGCTGTTTCAGGCTGGTCCTGCCAACTAAGTTGGCGACCTTGCTGCGGATTGATGGGTTTTGGGCGATGACCCCCTGGTTTAAAATGCTCTCCGCCAAAGTATACTCATGATCGGCTGGTCCACCTGTCAGGATTACCGAACTGCCGAAAACGTTTACAGCATACTCGATGACCTCGGCGTAAAGACTAGGAGCAATGCTACGCCAGTTGCGTAAGCGCTTACTACTGCTGGGGTTCACAATTAGCAATGGGCGCTCATCGACTAACTGCTCCGCCCATTGTCGATCTGCTTCTGGAATAGGAATATCCCAGGTTAACACTGTCTCCTTAACGCCCAGAGCCTTAATGAATTCCAAAAAACCGTCTAGAACATGCTGATTTTTGACAGCATTAATACGAGTATTACAAAACCATCTTTGAAAGTCTTTGCTGCGAGTACTGTCGTAGCCTACGCGTACTGGCGCTGTAACCAACAGGCTCGCCAGACTGGCTCTTAAGGCAACCTGCATATGCAGCAGAATATCGAAGCGCCGTTTGCGCAATTTACGCCACAAGTCCAAGTGAGCTCGCCAACCCAGACTTTTGTCAAAAACAATAAATTCAATATCGGGAATATCGCCAACCAACTGGTATTCGAGTTTGCCAATAATCCAGGTGATTCTGGTTTCTGGCCAGAATTGTTGTAAGCTGCGAATCGTGGGTAGAACGTGGGTAACGTCGCCAATGGCAGATAAACGCAACAGGCAAATACACTTTGGCGGCGAGTTCAGGAGTAGAGTCATCAATGACAATCAGGCATCAGAAAAATGGGAAACAGCATATATTATACTGTGAAGACTCGCAGTCATATTCTGCTCAGACCTACTTTAATGAAAGTCTATTCCAACCGGATGCTCTTAAAACAAATCATTTAATCTATCGCACTGCCCGAGGGCGAGGTTGTAGTTATTTCTTTCGCTACCGCCAGCAACAGTGGGTGTTGCGTCATTACTGGCGTGGCGGCTGGATGCGTAATATCAATCGCGATGCATACTGCTGGCAAAGCTTGCGCAATACCCGTGCTTATCAGGAATTGGCTTTACTGCAAAAAATACAGCATTGGCAATTGCCAGCACCTACAGCAATTGCCGCGCGAATTTGCTACGGTATGGGATTTTACCGAGCGGATATCATTACTGGCGTTATTCCCAACAGTCAAACCTTGGTGGAAATGCTCGGTAAGACCTTGCCGAGCCCACCC
>JBLIHY010000092.1:0-8641 GCA_047634655.1 Cellvibrionaceae bacterium | reverse complement strand
TAAACCGTTCTTTTCCCGGCTCCAAGCGGGGTTCTCTGGCCGCGCGGCTGGCCTATATTTTTTTAAAGGAAATTGTGCAGCGATGCGATTACGGCATCGATCTGCACACGGGCGCGCTTCACCGCTCCAATCTGCCGCAGATCCGCGCCAATCTCGACGATCCTGAAACCAAAGCGCTGGCGGAGGCTTTTGCCGTTCCGGTTTTACTGAATGCCAATTTGCGCGATGGCTCCATGCGCCAGGCGGCGGATGAGCACGGCGTTAAGATACTGCTCTACGAGGCCGGCGAGGCACTGCGTTTCGACGAACTGTCGATTCGCGCTGGCGTGCGCGGTATTTTATCGGTTATGCAGAAGCTGTCGATGCTACCCGCCACAAAGAGATCCAGCAGAAAATCCGAGCCCTTTATCGCCCGCTCCAGCAGTTGGGAGCGAGCATCGGAGAGTGGTTTGTTTCGTTCGATGGTGGGGCTCGGCGCCCGGGTGAAAAAAGGTGAACTGTTGGGAATCGTCTATGACCCATCGGATCTGTTCGATCAAATGGAGTACGAAGTCAGGGCCCAGTTCAGCGGCCTGGTTATTGGCAAGAGTAACATTCCTCTGGTCAACGAGGGCGATGCCTTATTTCATATCGCCCGCTTCGAAGCTATCCAGAAAGCGGCCGCGTCGGTCGAAGCCTTCCAGGATGTATCCGGTTATTCGGCCAATTCTGCTTTTGACGATCAGATATTGATCTAGCTCGACGATCGGCGAATTTTCCCAATCACTAATCAGGTTACTAGGTTACTTGGCTCGAGAGTTGCCTTGGTGCCTTAAATTGGCAGGGTTCTCAAAAAAAGAAATAAGTGAGCTTGCCGACCCGCCAATGCAGAAGTGCCATATATTAGCCGGGTCGAAAACAATAATAATTACAATAAAGAAGGCTTTACGGCTACATCACGATATCGATTAATTGATAAAAGCCCGCCCCTCTCTCGCCAACTCTGGCTCTTTGAACCACACCGATACCCAGGCACATCCATTGAACCATTTCAGTGCTCTCAGAACCGCTAATCTTTTATTCGATAGGCCGCCGAGCGCCCGTGAGCTTCGAGTGATTCGCTCTGTGCCAGTGTCAGCGCCGTTCTACCCAGAGTATCCGCTCCCGCTTCGGAGCAGTAGATGATGGAGCTGCGTTTGCAGAAATCGTAGACGCCGAGTGGCGAGGAGAATCTGGCGGTGCCCGAGGTGGGCAGCACATGGTTGGGCCCGGCGCAGTAGTCGCCGAGTGCTTCCGAGCTGTAGGCGCCCATAAAAATGGCACCTGCGTGGCGAATGTCGTCCATGTAGCTCTCGGGGTCGACCACCGACAGCTCCAGGTGTTCCGGCGCAACTCGGTTGATCAGCTCGATCACCTCTTGTTTGTCGCGGGCTTTGATGAGCGCACCGCGGTTACCGAGCGATTTTTCGACGATCTCGCGGCGAGAGAGTGTTGGCAGTAAAGTGTTCATACTCGATTCGACGCGATCGATAAAGTCGCCGTCGGTGCTGATTAATATCGCCTGCGATTGTTCGTCGTGTTCCGCCTGAGAAAATAGATCCATCGCCACCCAGTCCGGGTGACTCTGGCCATCGCAGACCACCAGGATTTCCGACGGCCCCGCAATCATATCGATAGCCACTTGTCCAAAAACTGCGCGCTTGGCCGCGGCCACATAGCGGTTTCCCGGACCGACGATTTTATCTACTTTGGCAATGGATTCTGTCCCGTAGGCCAGTGCGGCAATCGCTTGTGCGCCACCGACGGCATAGACTTCATCGACGCCGACGATCGCGGCGGCGGCGAGCACCATCGGGTTGAGTTCGCTTTCCGGTGCCGGCACTACCATGGCCACTTCGGGGACCCCGGCGACTTTTGCGGGAATCGCGTTCATCAGCACGGAGGAAGGGTAGGAGGCTTTGCCTCCGGGGACATAGAGCCCGACTCGATCTATGGGAGTTATTTTTTGTCCGAGAATGGTTCCATCCGCTTCCCGATATTGCCAGGATTGTTGGCGCTGGCGTTCGTGGTACTGCCGCACTCGCTGAGCAGCCGTTTCTAAGGCCTCTCTCTGTTTTTTGGATATTAGCTCGAGAGCGTGCTGCCATTGGTTTTTGGCAATGTGTATCTGTCCGATCGATTGCAACTGACGTCGGTCAAAGCGATTGGTGTAATCGATTAGAGCGGCGTCGCCACGAGTGCGAACTTCGCTGATAATATCGGTGACGGTTTGAATAACGTCGAGGTCGGAAACTGTCTCCCAAGCGAGCAGTTGATCCAAGGATTCCGAGAAGTCTGCAGTGGCGGTGTTAAGACGGCGAATAATCATAATCGGTTAATTGAGTGAGGCAATGGCGTATAAGTTTAGAGGCTATATTGTTCCAGATATCAATTTTCTAAACCTCAACGAAGGCTTTGATTTTGCCGACCAGAGCCTGAATCGAACGGTGTTTCATTTTCATGGACGCCTTGTTAGCAATCAGCCGTGAACTAATTTTAGCGATCTCGGTGCGCGCTTCCAAGCCGTTGGCTCTGAGCGTATTGCCGGTATCGACAACATCGACAATCTCATCGGCCAGACCCATCAAAGGGGCTAATTCCATAGCGCCATATAGCTTTATGAAATCCGCCTGTCTGCCCTGTTCGGCATAAAAACTTCGGGCCACATTGAGGTATTTGGTTGCAACTCGGATACGCCCCATTTTCTGAGGTACGTTTTTCAGGCCAGCCGTCATCAGTTTGCAGCGGGCGATGCCGAGGTCGGCCAAGGTGTATAAGCCGCTACCGCCGCACTCCATTAATGTGTCTTGTCCACAAATACCGAGATCGGCTGCGCCGAATTGTACGTAAGTGGGCACATCGCTTCCGCGCAGTATTAGCAGTTGCACGTCGGTCTGCGATGTGGCGAAAGCCAGCTTACGGCTTTTACTAATGTCTTCCGCTGGGACGATATCAGCGGCTTTCAGTATTGGCAGCGTTTCTTGCAGGATTCTGCCCTTGGTTAGGGCTATGGTCAGTTTTAGCATCGCGGTTTGAGGGTATATAGTCCAGAGGATTAGCCGGGGATACGACGAATATTCGCACCGAGCAATTGTAGTTTCTCTTCAATACACTCGTAGCCGCGGTCGATGTGATAAATACGATCCACAAGTGTCTCACCCTCGGCCATCAGGCCAGCGATAACCAGGCTAGCTGAGGCTCGCAGGTCTGTTGCCATGACTGGCGCGGCTTTCAGGCACTCGACGCCGGTCACGATAGCGGTATTGCCCTGGAGCCTGATGTTTGCACCCATGCGGTTGAGTTCGTGAATTTGAATCAAGCGATTTTCAAAAATGGTTTCAACGATGGTGCCAACGCCCTCCGACACCGCATTCACTACCGTAAATTGAGCTTGCATGTCCGTTGGAAAGCCCGGGTAGGGAGCCGTCGTTAAATTAACCGCCTTGGGGCGTTTGCCTCGCATATCGAGTTCGACCCAGTTTTCCCCAGTGTTGATTTGAGCGCCGGCTTCTTCTAATTTCAGTAGCACGGCTTCGAGGATATCCTCACGGGTATCCTTTAGTTTTACGCGTCCTCGGGTAGCCGCGGCGGCGGCTAGATAAGTGCCAGTTTCGATCCGGTCTGGCATGACTTTGTAGTAACAACCTTGAAGCGCTTTAACCCCATGGATGATCAGGGTGGCGGTACCGATCCCCTCGATATCT
Source organism: Cellvibrionaceae bacterium (assembly GCA_047634655.1). GTDB lineage: Bacteria > Pseudomonadota > Gammaproteobacteria > Pseudomonadales > Cellvibrionaceae > CANLBN01. The sequence goes on along the minus strand of JBLIHY010000092.1, from coordinate 4,919 downwards.
GCTCCCATAGCATTCAAGCAATGCGCCAAGTCCACTACTTCGGGTTCGCGTGCCGCATTTTCCAGGATAGTCGTGCCCTCGGCCAGTGTGGCGGCCATGAGCAAATTTTCAGTACCACCTACAGTGACGGTATCCATCAAAAAGTGAGTCGCCTTTAAGCGACCGCTGCAGCGGGCGCGGATGTATCCATCGTTCACATCGATTTCAGCGCCCATGGCTTCGAGTCCTCGAAGATGGATATCTACCGGGCGGCTGCCGATGGCGCAGCCACCGGGAAAGGAGACATTGGCCTGATTAAAGCGCGCCAGCATTGGACCCAATACCAAAATTGACGCGCGCATGGTCTTCACCAAGTCGTAGGGGGCGGTATATTCGTCGATGGTATTGGAGTCGATTTCGACGCTCATTTTCTCGTTCAGCGTCAAGGATAAGCCCATGCTGCGCAGTAACGTCAGCATGGTAGTGATATCGTTTAAGTGGGGTAAATTACCGATATTCATCGGTGTCTCGGCTAACAGTGATGCCGCCAGGATAGGCAGCGCTGAATTCTTTGAGCCGGAAATGCGTATCTCGCCGTTGATGGGCTTACCACCACGAATAATAAGCTTGTCCATAGTGTCTCTTTAATAGTGTCTTTATCTGTGGAGTGAGTTGGGGGGCGTTCCAGGATAAGCTCGGAGTAACTAGGGTGTCGACAATACCATGTTGACCGCATGGATTTCGCCACTGGCGATTTTTTCATTGAGAACAGCGTAAATTTTTTGTTGTCTTTTAACCGGCGACAAACCGGTAAAAGTGTCGCTGATGACCTGTAAATGCAAGTGGCTACCCTCGAAGTCAACGGCAATTTCGGCATCGGGAAAGGCATTTTGCAAGAGGTTTTTGATCGCGTCAGTATCCATGGGCGTGTCTGGTAGTTTAAAGGAGAAGCATTCTAATCAAAAAGATTGCCGCTTGCATCCTTTGATAGCTTGTCGAAATCAATTCGAACAAATATCACGCTGACTCGCCGAGATTTTAAAATTGACTACGGTTAATCGAGGTTTAGATTTTTTTTCTCTCCGCGATTGTTTATGATGAATTAATGAAAAACACCGCACTTTGCATCACTCTAGTATTTTTACTGGCGTTTACTTTTACCCTTCAGGCTTTAGAAATATCCGGCACTTGGATACAGGGGGGTATGCTTATTGGCGAGACATCCCCAGAGCACAAAATTCGTTTTCTGGACAGGAAAGTCAAGGTTAATGCCGGTGGCCAATTTGTGATTGGTCTGGGTCGCGATATCGCTTCCGAAGTACAACTGATTGAGATTTTTCCCAATAGCGTCGAGCGCACTCACAGCTTTTCGGTGCGGCAACGGCGTTATCGAGAGCAGCGTATAGAAGGCGTCCCGAAAAAAACGGTGCACGTTCCCGAAAGTCAATTGTCGAGAATTCGCCAGGACTCGGGGCTGGTGAAAAGGGCCCGTCAGATTGATTCAAATCGCCAGGATTTTTTCGAGGATTTCGCCTGGCCGGCCAGAGGTGTAATTTCTGGTGTTTACGGTAGTCGCCGCTATTATAATGGCGAGCCTAGGCGCCCGCATTATGGCGTCGATATTGCCGCTCCTCAGGGCACAAAAGTTTTTGCGCCAGCCGCCGGCCGGGTAACCTTGGTTCACCGCGACATGTTTTTCTCGGGCGGAACGTTAATTATCGATCACGGCCACGGTATTTCCTCGACTTTTATTCACTTGCATAAAATACTGGTTGAAGAGGGGCGGGAGGTACAGCAAAAAACCATCATCGCCGAGATTGGAGCGACGGGCAGGGCAACCGGTCCACACTTGGATTGGCGTATGAATTGGTTTAACCAACGCCTGGATCCGCAGTTGCTGATGGATTCCCTGCCAGCAAAATTATCTGAATGAGATATCTTTATGGATAAAAAATTACTACAATTGTTAGTGTGTCCAATAACCAAAGGTCCATTGCAGTACGATAAAGAAAATAGTGAGTTGATCGCGCTATCCAGCGGCCTTGCATATCCTGTTAGCGATGGAATTCCCGTAATGCTGGAAACCGAAGCGCGCAAGCTCAGCCTCGATGAAAAAGAAATTTGGCGGGCAAAGCAAAAGAATAAAATATCGTGAAATCTGTATACGGAAAGTCTTAAAACCTTCTCAGAGTGCTCATATGACCGCTCATTAAAGATATGCTTTTGCAGAAATCTACCGTTATCCCAGACCGCAAAATATATAATCACATAATCCATCGATCCAATATGCTGGAAAAACGACGTCACCAATACCTGTCTATTTTGGGAATTGTTCAATACATTCCTAAAAAATCTCTTGCTGGAGCGAAACCTTCTATTGAGTTGAATAATAATTTAATGCCACGAGAACAGGCGGTTCCTGTCTCCGCGAGACTTGATTCTGCTAACCGCGGTTCTATCGATGAAGAACAACAGCATCTCTCAGGTAGTGAAGAAGATGTCGAGCACTCGCGACAAAATACGGCGGACAACCATGACTTAATAGCTGATGGTCCTCACCAACACCCAGACTCGAAAATACTAGCTGAAAATTTACCGCTTTCAAACAATTCAAATATTGAGCTTATAAAACCAAAACCACACGCTAAATCGTCGGAGACCACTAACTTTGTTTTGAGGGCATGGCGGGTTGCGGAAGATTGTTTGGTTTTAGATTCTCGACAACCCGGAACAGCGTTGCCCATCGACCGTTTGCTGCAAAATATATTGCGGCTTGTGGGTTATCCACCAGCTCAGTTGCCACCGAGCGAAACTATTCGCTGGCCGCTGTTTGAAAATGATCAAAACGCGCAAAGTAAGGCTCAGGCCAGAGCCATGGTGCAGGCTTTTGTTCAGGCGCAGCACGGTAAAGTCCCGCTTAAAAAACTGATTCTCATGGGAGAAGCAGCCACCCAATTTACTCTGGATGAAGATCCCGATCAGCCTTTTGGTCTCTTGTGCGGAACGGCGCTATTTCACTCTCAATGGTTACTGAAAATAGCCATTATTCCCAGTCTCCACGCTATGTTGCGCGAGCCCAAGGGTAAAGCGATTGCCTGGAAGGCTCTGCGACAACTATCGGCGATTACGGTCGATCATTAATGCGCTTTAATACAGTACTTGGCTACGCCATTTTGAGAGAAATGGCTATGGCTGATTTAACATCGGTATTGGCAATTGAGCATCGCTCACAAACACACCCGTGGAAAAAATCTCACTTTATCGCCAGTATTCAGGCACCAGCTCACTGCGCGCGGGTTTTGGTGGATGAAAAAATATCCAGCCACATTCTCGGATACTATATTTTTTCCACTGCTGCGGATGAGGCGGAGTTGCTGAATATTGCGATTCGTCCGGAGATACGTGGCCAGGGCCTAGGGGGCCAGCTATTGCGCTACCTTTGTGAGCAATTTGATCAACGGGTGGAGATGTTATTTCTCGAAGTGAATGAATCAAACATTCCAGCAATTTCTCTTTATTGCTCTGTTGGTTTCAACGAAATAGGTAAATATCAGGGTTATTACCCTGCCCGAGGAAAAATACAACAAAAAACAGAAGATGCACTAATTTTTGCCAAACAGTTGGCAAGTTATTAACTTGATAGCTTCCTCAAAATATTTTCCTCTGGGTGCCCAATATATGATGCTCAGCGCCATGGGTTTTGCCGCTATGGGTGCTTTGGTAAAAGTGTGTAGTGCTCAGGGTATTTCGGTGATGACGATTATCGCGGCGAGAGCACTGGTTTCCCTTGTGCTTAGTGTCGCAGACGTAAAGCGCAAGCGCTTGTCGCTGTTGGGAAACCAGCGTTTTTGGCTCTTTGCGCGAGGGCTTGTGGGCACCTTTGCGTTGATTTGTGTTTATTTTGCGCTCACGTCTCTGCCTTTTGCCGAAGCGACGGTATTGCAGTATTTACATCCGGCATTCACTGCTGTTCTAGCTATTATCTTTCTCGGCGAGCGTATACATCCATCGACTATCGTTTGTATTTTTTTGAGCGTAATTGGCTTGGCGATGATCATTCGCCCCGAATTTTTATTTGGCGCAATCAGCGCCGACTTTTCTCCCTTTGCTGTTACGGTAGCCATTGCGGGCGCTTTAGGTAGCGGTATTGCCTACGTACTGGTGCGTAAGCTCAGTGCAACTGAAGATCCCTCTGTCATTATTTTCTATTTTCCTTTAGTGGCGCTGCCGGTTGCACTACTTGCCATAGGTGGCGATTTTATTATGCCTCGGGGTTGGCAGTGGATACTACTCATTGCGGTGGGAGTGGCTACACAGATCGGCCAGATCGGCTTGACAAAAGCCATGCAGACAGAAACTGCCAGCAAGGCAACCAGTTACTCTTATCTACAAGTTGTTTTCGCCGCTATTCTCGGATCTTTATTGTTTAGTGAAACACCCAGCCTGTGGACTTGGTTGGGCGCCGCTTTGATTATCGGCGGGGCGGCCATTAACATGCTTTGGAAGGAAAAAAATTAAGGTAAGTGCCTATTTTTCAGTCGTTTAATGTCTGTTAATTCAGTGTGATTGATAGGCAGCCACACTCCAGCGTAGTTATCGGTGCGTTCATCCAGGGTCAAATAGTGTTCAGCTTTATTGATCTGGCTTCTCAAATAAGGCTGCAGCTCCGACGCCATGGTGACGGTTCGGTGTTTCCCGCCCTTGCCATTCCAGATACGAATGCACTTAAAGTCAAAATCGATATCTTTGATCCTCAGGCGAACTGCCTCCATAAGCCGCAAGCCGTTGCCGTAGAGCAATGCGGCGGGTAAAAAGTAAGTCTGTGCAATGTGCTTGATAAGGCATTCTATCTCGTCCTGAGTCAGCACGATCGGCAGCTTCCGAGGACGATGATTTTTGACGAAGTCCAAGCGCAAAGACAAGGGTGTCTTCACTATGTT
>JBLIHY010000091.1:0-8717 GCA_047634655.1 Cellvibrionaceae bacterium | reverse complement strand
ATGAGATATTACGCAAGGCCGCAGCTTTTTTCGCCCAGGCGGAGCTCGACCGCAAACCGAGGTGATGGTGGCTTTTATCGATCAGCATCGAGAGCACTATGGTGTCGAGCCAATTTGCAAAGTATTACCGATTGCACCCTCCACCTATCATCGCAACAAAGCCCTTGAACAGCAGCCCGAGAAGCTTAGTGCTCGCGCCCTGCGGGACGAACAGTTATGCCATGATATTCGTCGCGTGTGGGACGAAAGTGACCGAAATTACGGTGCGCGGAAAGTCTGAAAACAGCTTGGGCGTGAGTCAATCACGGCGGCGCGCTGCACGGTTGAGCGACTGGCTGAAACCATCAACGGCCTCTATAAAGCAGAAACTATCCACAAGAACGGCCCCTGGCGCGGACTGGATGACGTGGAGCGAGTCTCCTTGACGCGGGTAGAATGGTTTAATAACCGCCGGTTGCTTCAACCCATCGGCGATGTGCCAACCGCTGAATATGAAAGGCTGTACTATCAACAAACCGAGTCAGGCAAAGCTGCATGACCCAAATAAAACTGCCTCTGACAAACCCGCGGCGATTCAAGGCTGCTGTTGGGATAATGCCAATATGCAATATTTTTATCATATGTTGAAAACGGAGATGGTGTGATTCCATAGATTCAAAACGATGGAGGAGGCAATAGCGTATATCTATGGACTATATCTATTTTTATAATCACGACAGGTTGCATACAAGTCTGAATTATATGTCACTCAATGAATACGAATTACAAGCCGCATGAGTGTCAATTTTATTGGGGTAAAATCAGATCAACTTTCCGCTGGCGGATAGGCAACGTTCCTTCTTTTATGTGTCGGGTTCGCGCCCGTGCTACCTGTATCCGCGATGGGGAAACCATGGTCGGCTAGAGTGAATTTTTCACTGTACATAAAATCGCCTGACCTTTGTGAAATCCATTTATTTCGCTAATCTGGTTCCGATTTCCCTGGTCTTTGCCATCTCTGGTGATATTGCACTTAACAACGCCTATTCGATAGCAACCCTTGAAGGGCGAGCGGCTTATAGTGATCGCTCTTTTTCTTCAATATTAAGTGCCACTAACGGGCTAAATTTTATCTCCTCTAACCCGACTGTTTATAACGGTGGATGATGAAGGCCGTCTGGCGGCGGCAAATAGCCGACGAGCACTGATTACCGTGCGACGATTCCCCTTTTTCGCTACCAACTTAGAATAAATCGGTACCTTGACCTGAACGGGAAATCCTAGGATACTGGCGAAAAAATACTGGATATAAAAACAGTGTCTTTGATTCTCGGTATCGACCCAGGTTCTGTCAAAACTGGCTTTGGAATTATTAATACTATAGATGGTCGGCATGCGTACGTGGCCAGTGGAGTAATCCGTCTGCCGCAGACAGCGCTGCCTGAACGTTTAAAAATTATCTTCAACAATTTATCTGAAATTATTCAAGAGTATTGCCCTCAAATGATGGCTATCGAGCAGGTTTTTATGTCCAAGAGCGCCGGTTCCGCGTTAAAGCTGGGCCAAGCGCGTGGGGCGGCAATTGTTGCCGCCACCAGTCACGATCTTCCTGTGTCCGAATACGAGGCGCGCAAGGTCAAACAATCCGTCGTCGGTCACGGCGCTGCGGATAAAAATCAGGTGCAATTGATGGTCAAGTATCTGCTAAAACTCTCGGCTACACCTCAGGAAGATGCCGCCGATGCGCTAGCGATTGCTCTGTGCCACGCTAATTCTTATCAACATCTCGCGCGCGTTTCGCAGGCGAGGACCTTTCGCCGGGGAAGGATGGTCTGATGATCGGTCGTTTAAAGGGCATTATCATTGAAAAGCAAGCGCCTCATCTTCTAGTCGAAGTAGCTGGCGTTGCTTATGAAATGCAGGCATCTATGATGAGTTTTTACCCTCTGCCTGCCGAGGGTAAAGAAGTTGTACTGCATACTCACCTGTCAATTTCGGAAAATGCCCATCAGTTGTTTGCCTTTTACACACAGGAAGAAAGGCAGTTATTTAGAATGTTGATTAAAGTCAGTGGCGTGGGTCCGAAGATGGCGCTAGCGATACTTTCGGGTATGCCGGTTGCTGAATTCGTCGACTGTGTCCGGGCAGATAACGTCATTGCCTTGGTGAAAGTCCCTGGTGTCGGTAGAAAAACCGCGGAGAGACTGATTATAGAAGTGAAAGACAAGTTAAAAGACTGGCAGGGTAATCAACGCTCAGAAGCCAGTGCAGCCGGAGATGTCGCTTCATCATCTTCTCTTGCTGCCATGGCTGCCGATGCAGAGAGCGCGCTCATAGCTCTCGGTTACAAGCCCGTCGAAGCCGCGAAAGTCATTCACGCTGTACAGCGCTCAGCCGTTCCCAGTAATAGCGAGGAATTGATCCGTCTTGCCCTGAAAAGTTTGGCTGGATAACCTGCGATATCGCCGATGATTACCAAAGATGATTTACAAGAACAGCGGGTGATTGCCAGTAGCGCAGCACCTCAAGAAGAGCCCCAGGATCGAGCCATTCGCCCGAAAACCATGGCGGATTACATCGGTCAGCCTCAAGTGCGAGAGCAAATGGAGATTTTTATCCGCGCTGCCAAGCAGCGCGGGGAACCTCTCGATCATACCTTGGTATTTGGGCCGCCGGGGTTAGGCAAGACTACGCTCGCTAATATTATTGCGTCCGAGATGGAAGTCGAGCTCACTACGACTTCTGGCCCAGTGCTAGAAAAGGCCGGTGATTTGGCGGCCCTGATGACCAATCTACAACCCCGCGACGTACTTTTTATCGACGAGATCCATCGTCTGTCGCCAGTTGTCGAAGAGCTGCTCTATCCCGCCATGGAAGATTATCAATTGGATATTATGATTGGCGAGGGCCCCGCGGCGCGTTCTATCAAGCTCGATTTACCTCCTTTTACGCTGGTGGGCGCGACTACTCGAGCTGGGCTTCTTACGTCCCCTTTAAGAGATCGCTTTGGGATCGTGCAGCGCTTGGAGTTTTACAGTGTTAGCGACCTCAGTCATATCGTTAGTCGTTCCTCAAAATTGTTAAATGTCCCCATTGATCCAGCGGGCGCACTGGAAATTGCTCGGCGCTCACGCGGTACTCCGCGGATCGCCAACCGATTGCTTCGCCGGGTGCGGGATTTCGCCGAAGTCTGCGCCGCTGGTGAAATTACTTCCGACGTCGCCGATCAGGCCTTGAATCTGTTGGCGGTTGATCGATGCGGTTTCGATAACATGGATCGGCGGCTGTTGCTGACAATGATTGAAAAGTTTTCCGGCGGTCCGGTGGGCGTCGATAGTTTGGCCGCGGCGATCAGTGAAGAGCGAGATACTATCGAGGATGTATTGGAACCTTATCTAATTCAACAGGGATACATTGCCCGAACTCCCCGGGGACGAATGGCTATGCCTCTGGCTTACGAGCACTTTGATCTACCTATGCTTAACCAGGTTAAATCTCCTTTTTAACCGGCATTCGTTGAGGTTTCTATACGAATGATCTTCTGTTCTAATACGCCATCAAAATCGTTTTCACTCGAACCTTTACGTCTGCAAATTGCCATACAGGCTTGATTGCGCTCGAAGTGAGCGGTAGGCCAGCAATATTGCTCAAGCATTAAGATCTATCGACTTACTTTATTGCGGCTTATCTCGGCAGAGATCCTGTTGATTGTACAAGTGTTAGTTTTATCTGTTAGTTCTATTGTCACTCGCAAAAAGGTCTTTAAACTATGGTTTCTTTAGCTGGCGAGGAAAAGTTGGCGAGGAAAGAATTTTTTCATCCGGTTCGAGTCTACATCGAAGATACCGATGCAGGCGGTATTGTTTATTACGTTAATTATTTAAAATTTTTTGAGCGTGCGCGCACGGAATTTTTACGCAGCCTGGGTTGCACAAAGGTTGCTGTGCTCGAAAAGAGCTTGCTTTTAGTTGTTAAGCGTGCGGAGGTTGAATACCAAGCCCCTGCTAAATTAGAGGATGAATTGTTGATTACCGCCAAGGTCGCGAAACTGGCTCGAAGCTATGTTGTATTTGCCCAGGAAGTCCATAGAGGACAACAGATCCTATGCACCAGTAAGATTCAAGTGGCCTGTGTTAAATCTTCGTCTGGCGTAATGGTGCCTGTGGCTATACCCAAAAATATACATCGAGCTCTGCAAGAGTGGGTGAACTATGAATAATCCGGACCAAACTCTTTCTATTTGGACGCTGGTGATCGAAGCGGGAATAGTGGTGCAAGGAGTGATGTTGATCTTGCTGCTGGCATCGGTGACTTCCTGGGTGATAATTGTGCAACGAGCGACGGTTCAACACCGAGCCAAGACTCGGTTCAGTCGTTTTGAAAAAACGTTTTGGTCGGGTGTCGACTTGACGCAGCTCTATCGCCAGGGCAACCAGCAGGCTGATAAAGGTAAGATCGAAGGCATTGAAGCGGTATTCCGCAGCGCTTTCAAAGAATTTTCTCGACTTCGCCAGCAACAAAATATCGATAAAGATACTGTAATGGTGGGTACTCAACGGGCCATACGGGTCGCCTTGGCGAAGGAAGCCGAGCATCTGGAGTCACATTTGCCGTTTCTGGCCAGCGTCGCCTCTGTTAGTCCCTATATTGGCTTATTCGGCACGGTATGGGGGATCATGAACTCATTTCGCAGCCTCGCCAATGTGGGCCAAGCCACACTGGCAATCGTTGCTCCAGGTATTTCCGAGGCTTTAGTGGCAACCGCGATGGGCTTGTTCGCCGCCATTCCCGCCGTACTCGCATACAATCGCTTTTCCGCGCGAACAGATAATTTGATCAACAGTTATGAGACTTTTGCGGAAGAGTTCTTGGCCATCCTACACCGACAGCTACATCAATAATTTTATGCAATCTAGCTTTTCCAGAAGAACGAAGCGAAAGCCGATGGCCGAAATCAATGTCGTACCGTATATCGACGTGATGCTGGTACTGTTAGTGGTTTTTATGGTGACAGCGCCTCTGTTAACCCAAGGCGTAAAGGTCGACCTTCCGGAAGCCGTGTCCGCTCCTTTGACCAACCAGGATCGCGAACCTTTGGTGATTTCTCTAAAAGCTGACGGCAGTTACTACATCAAATTGGGTAAAGACGAAGAGATATCCAAGCCCCTCACTCAAATTGCTGAGCAAGTCGGTAAGATTGTTAAGTTACAACCCCAGACTCCAATACTCGTCTGGGGAGATCTTAATGTGCCTTATGGCAAAGTCGTCGATTTGATGGCGCAGTTACAGCAGTCCGGAGCGAACTCTGTCGGGCTGGTGACCGAACCGTCCAGATAGTGTGTTATCTCCAAATCGATAGAGCTATTCTCTGCTGGGGGGTTGTGTGATGGTATTTTTACGTAACTGTTAATCTGGCAATGAATTTGAATGAAATAGTTGCCCAAGCCCTCTCGTTTGTCACCGAGTTTATCACTCGCTCACTCATCTTATTTTCTATTCAATTCATTGCGCTCTCCTGTATGCCCACATTTATCAGTCAATCAGGTACGGCTTTTCCAGAGTGTCCCTAAATGACTTCCTACTGGCCCGCTATTTTTTTCAGTTTGCTGATGCATGGCGCCGCTCTGTGGCTGCTCGGGGAGGATTGGCAGCAAAAGCCCAAAGAAAATATTATTAATCCACCTGCCTATATCAAAGCCACCCTCATTGATTTGCAATCGCAAAGTAAACCTGTAGCGCCTAAGCAAGCCCCCAAACTAGAGAAAAAGCAGCAGAGGGATATTCCGTCGCAACAGCAACTAAAGAAACAGGCGGAAGAAGATGCCCGTAGGAATCGCGCCGCCGAGCAAAAAGCGGCCAAGGAAAGATCGCAAGCGCAGAGGAAAAAACTCGAAAAAGAGCAAAAACTGGCAGCGCAAAAAAAACTGAAAGAACAACAGGAATTCGAGGAACAAAGGCGCCTCGAGCGAGAAACGCTGAGACAACAAGCTGAGCAGCAGCGCTTCCAGGAAAATATGGCGCGTGAGTTAGCCCGTTTACAAGCGGAACAACAAGCGGAGCGATTGGCGCAACAGGCTGAGGAAGACGCGGCGCTGGCCAAGTCTTACAGCTTACTCATTAAAAAACGCGTTGAGAGTAATTGGAGCCGCCCGCCGACGGCGCGTCGGGATATGGAAACCACTCTAAGAATTCAATTGGTACCAACCGGCGAAGTTATTGATGTGTTGATAACCAAGAGCAGTGGCAATAAAGCTTTTGATAATTCAGCTATTCGGGCGGTCAAAAAAGCACGTCAGTTCAGCAAGTTGCAAGGTATGCCCACGCGTGTTTTCGAAAAAAACTTTCGCCAATTTCAACTGGAATTTAAACCACAGGATTTACGTCAATGATACGAACTTTTACGCTCGTACTATTCATTTGCTTCAGCCTCAACGCTCGCGCTGAATTAATTATTCCTATTGTTCAGGGTATCGATAATCCGACGGTAATTGCTGTGACTCCCTTTCGCAATAAGGGGGTAAGTCCCCTATCGGAAGACGTGGCTAAAATTATCTCCGATAATCTCTATCGCAGTGGTCTATTTAAGATTGTTCCTCCCAGCGACATGCTATCTCTCCCATCTCAGGCAAAGGACGTGGTGTATCGCGACTGGCGACTATTGGGCAGCGAGTATCTTGTGATCGGTAATATTCAAGCGGACTCCTCCCGAATTACCGCTTTTTTCTCGCTTTTCGACGTCGTCGGCCAACGTGTGTTGCTAGATAACTTAATCGCCTCTGTACCGGCAAACGGGTTGCGCGACTTGGCACATTACATCAGCGATAGCGTATACGAGGCAATTACCGGTGTCCCCGGTGCATTTTCAACCCAGATCATCTACATAGAGCAGCCATCCAGGGATCGTTATCGGCTCATAAAGGCAGACATGGATGGCGCTAGGCCACAGGTGTTATTGACGTCTAACGAGCCTTTATTATCCCCGGCGTGGTCACCGGATGGCAAATCGGTGGCCTACGTTTCCTTCGAAACCCGGCGGCCGAGTATTTTTATCCAGAATATTCTTTCGGGTAGTCGCCAACAGTTGACCAGTTTTTCCGGTCTTAACGGTGCGCCCGCGTGGTCGCAAGATGGTCGCAAGTTGGCCTTGGTTTTGTCAAAGGATGGCAATCCGGAAATTTACACCCTCGACATTGCCACTAGGCGGCTGACTCGAATTACCAATCACTTTGCTATTGATACAGAGCCGGCCTGGGCCCAGAACGGCAAAGCCATTATGTTTACTTCAAATCGTGGCGGCAAGCCTCAGATATACCAAATTACGTTGGCCAGCGGTCATGTTGAACGCTTGACCTTCGAAGGGGATTACAATGCTAAACCACAACTCACACCCGATGGTAAAGGTGTTGTCATGGTTCACCGTTACGATGGTGTCTTTCATATTGCTGTGCAGGATGTAGCGACTGGTGAGATGCGTATTTTGACTCAGACTTCTCTGGATGAGTCCCCCAGCATTGCGCCCAACGGCGCCATTCTCCTTTATGCAACAAAAGACGGAGATCGAGGTATCTTGGCAGGAGTTTCACTAGACGCAGGGGTGAAATATAAACTACCTGCAAAAACCGGCGATGTCCGCGAACCGGCATGGTCACCCTTTTTAAAATAAGCGGTCATGAAAAGGTGAAATCGGTAATGCCTTCTGCTGAGCTTGCTGATTTATTAATTAGCTGAAGGGTTTCTTTGATGGAGCCGCCAACAAACATGCTCAAAGTGATGTGTTTGGCAATCTTGAAATAGAAATTGGGCGAGACCCAGGAGATAGCTAGAGCTATTCGCTAGTGGTGTGATACCATTCTACGCTATTGAAAATTAAGATCTTTGACCTCAACATATCAAAATTAATTTATCCAAATACTGGAGAATATATATGCTAAACAAAACAATTAAATGGGTATTTTCTTTACTGTTCATCACGGTTTTTCTAGCCGGTTGTACAACTACTTCAACACCCGAAGTCGTCGAGCCAGAACCACAAGTAGAAACTGTGGTAGAAGTAACTCCTCCAGTAGTTGTCCCGCAGCCAAGAGTAGAAGTCACTCCAGAGCCAATAGCCAGCACCTTCTACTTCGACTTTGATCAATCGCAATTGCGTCCTGCAACGCGGGCTCTGCTAATTGCTCACGCAACTGAATTAAAAGAAAATCCAACTAGCATCCGTCTGGAAGGCCATGCCGACGAGCGTGGGACTCGCGAGTACAATATGGCCCTGGGTGAACGTCGTGGACTAGCAGTGCGTGACTTTCTACGTTCCGAGGGAGTGACTTCGGCCATTGAGGTGGTAAGTTATGGCGAAGAGCGTCCAGTAAATGCCGCCAGTAATGAAGTCGCATGGCAGCAAAATCGTCGGGTTGAGCTTGTTAAGTAATATTTTCAGCAACGACCACCGTTTTTAGTCGATTGAAAAGCCGTTTATGAGAGCATTTACCCATTATTTAGGAATAAAAAATACTGCCATCACTTTTGTTGCTGTATTTTTATTTCTAGGTGCATTCATTAACGGCGCCAGTGGACAAGCAGTAGTTCGAGATTCTACTCCGCTGGCCAGTAGCCCCTTACAGGTAGATAGTACTAGTACTTCACAGGTTAAAGTCCAAGCGGCTACCGGACCAGTGAAAGTAGAGTCCAGTCCACCGGCCAGGGGCTCCACCAATCTCGCCTATCAAATTCAACAATTACAACAA
>JBLIHY010000090.1:0-8719 GCA_047634655.1 Cellvibrionaceae bacterium | reverse complement strand
GCGCCGACGATTTGGAAAAATTCCTGGCAGTATGATTTTAAAGACCCGTCAAAAAACCATCTAAAAGCAAATACTGACGTCGCCACGAGATAAGTAACTAACTACCCAAGCGCACAGGATGTGCGCCAACTATCTAAAAACAATCCTACAGAAATGTGAACCAGCATTATTCTCCCCGCAGCCTTTGACAATCCTTCATCGATAATACTGGAAGATCAGAGACATCAGCATCACTACAAGTGAGTTCAACCACCCAGCTCAATGCCAACAACATCGCTATACCGGCAACATAAGTGAAATTGTCGCGGCGAATGCAATAAAAACTGTCGATAACCATATAGCCAGATTAGTAATCACACCAAAGATTTCGTAAAAAAACAATAGTGCAATGTCCAGTGGAGAGTAGCTCCGTTGATGAAAATAAAGCGCCACCAACATATACAGAACGCCGCGCTGTAAGCGTAAAGGCCTAGTAGTTGCCTGTGATTCAGCTATTGGCGACCATCCGGGGGTCGCTGGGATAGGGAAGACCTCATTTCTCTACAGTCTGTCGGTACACCTAAGGGATATCGGTAGGCTTAAGGTTTAAGCTTTATCCATGCTACCGATCAGGCGAACGAGCTCCACAGTGCGATTGGCATAGCCCCACTCGTTATCATACCAAGCGTAAAGCTTGACTTGGGTGTGGTCGATCACCATGGTATATGGAGCGTCTACTATGCAGGAACGGGGATCGCTAACGTAGTCAATCGATACCAGTGGACGCTCTTCATAACCGAGAATATCTTTCAATTCTCCAGCCGCCGCCACCTTCATCAAAGCATTCACAGCTTCAGCACTAGTTGGCTTGCTAACTTCAAACACACAATCGGTCAGCGAAGGGCTGGCAATAGGTACGCGCACAGCGTGACCATTAAGCTTACCGTTCAATTCCGGAAAAATGTGAGTGATGGCTGTCGCAGCACCTGTGGTAGTTGGAATTAAGCTGTTGATGCAAGCTCGGGCGCAGCGTAAGTCGCTACGGGGCTGATCGAGGATACTCTGAGTATTGGTCAGCGCGTGAATGGTGGTCATAGTGCCGTGAACAATACCGAGGTTTTCGTGGATTACTTTTACAATTGGCGCTAGAGAATTAGTCGTACAAGAAGCGGCTGTGACAATACGATGCTGTTTTTTATCGTAGTTCTGGTGGTTGACGCCCATAACGATATTGAGCACTCCCTCTTCATTTACCGGTACGGTCACCACCACCCGTTTAACGCCTTGGTTCAGATAAGCCTGCAACCGTTGAGTAGATTTCATTACGCCCGACGCTTCGATCACCGCATCACACGGGGTCCAATCGGTACCGGCGATAGTCTTGTTGTGCGTACATTGAATCTGCTTGGCCCCAATGCTTATTCCTGTATCCGTTGGCAGGGCTTCATGCGACCAGTGTCCGTGGGTGGAATCAAAATTCAATAAATGGGCCATCGTATTGTTATCGGCACCCGGGTCGTTAATTTGGACAAATTCGATGTCGTCCCACTCCCAAGCCGCTCGCACCGCTAAACGGCCGATACGTCCAAAGCCATTCACGCCTACTTTTATGGTCATATTCACATCCCCCGACAATTGGCCTACTCAAAATTAAAATAACGAAAACATTGACACCGAAATCAGTATAAATGTTCGGTAGATACAGAGAAAGCAGAGGTTGAGACACTCTATTAAGTATCGGCTGCGGGCTTGGGATTTATGAGTTCAAGTCACTTTTATAGCTATATCTTTGCATCGACTGTAGCAAGCCGTGTAATTTTGTATTCGAACACACCGAACAGGATTTAGGATAAAAATATATACTTACATATAACTTTTGCTTTGTACTGTTGTCTTCTATTTATCTTATCTCTCGAGAGATAAGAAATATTTTTTATCATTTACTAATATTACTAACGGAGAATTTCTATGAAGTTTAAAGCTCTAACTATTGCCGTTTCAGCTCTTGCGATTGCCAGTGGCTCCAATTTTACCCATGCGGAAGAATTTTATCTGGGAGGTCAATACGGTTTTACTAATCTTGATGTCGAGGGAATAGACCTTGACCCATCTAATTTGATCGTTCGCGGGGGTTATGGGATAACCGAAAATTTCCAGTTAGAAGCTCGTGTTGGCTTTGGTCTAAGCGATGATGGTATTGGTGGTGATTCGCTGAAGGTCAGTGAAATTATAGGCCTATATGGCAAATTCGCCGCTAGCGGTAAGGTCTCTCCTTATGCCATTTTTGGTTATTCTGATATAGAACTTGAATTCGATATTTCGGGGGAATCAGGTTCAGTCAGTGACAGTGGATTTTCTTATGGAGCAGGTCTGGATTACTACTTATCTGATAATTCCGCCATTAATTTTGAGTATATGTCGTATTATAATGACAAGTTAGATGGCATTGATGTTGAAGTCACCACTATCGGCTTGGGATTGACTTACAAGTTCGATTGATGGCCCTAAAAGTCAATATGGGAAAGTGAGAGGACAGTTCCTCTCACTTTCCAACTTCCAGAAACTCTAAAAAACCTTCTCAATTAACGCACTATAAAGACTAGCTCAGACTAACCGAGCTTCTCTTTAATCCGCGCAGCTTTACCAGATAACTCACGTAAATAATAGAGCTTAGCTTGGCGGACATCGCCGCGACGCTTCACAGTGATGCTATCAATCAGCGGGCTGTGCAATTGGAAAGTACGCTCAACGCCAACACCATGAGAGATCTTGCGGACGATAAATGCCGAATTCAGACCGCGACTGCGTCTACCAATAACAACACCTTCATAGGCCTGAAGACGTTCGCGATTGCCTTCTTTTACTTTTACTTGAACAACAACCGTATCGCCTGGTGAAAAATCTGGCACGTCGGTTTTCAATTGCTCTTTGTCCAGTTCCTGAATAATTTTATTAGTCATGATAATTTCCTCTTCGAAAGGCTGGTGACTTCACCGCCAAAAATCGTGGTTAATACTAAGCGCCCGCTGGGTGATTTTCCGCCGGGATGACATTAGCCTATTCGGACTTCGCGTGCACTCTTTGAAAAGAGTCTAGTAATTCTTTTTGCTCGGTGGTTAATTTCAGCTGTTTCAACAGTTCTGGTCTTCTTAACCAGGTTCGCCCCAGGGACTGCTGAAGACGCCAGCGTTCAATGTGTTGATGATTTCCAGACAACAGCACTTCGGGCGCTGGTAAACCTTGATAGACATCCGGTCGAGTATATTGAGGATAATCTAGAAGGCCGTTGCTAAATGAATCTTGCTCGGCGGAATCTTCGTGACCAAGAGCTCCTGGAAGAAGGCGAATCACTGCATCTAATATAACCATTGCTGCAAATTCACCACCACTGAGAACATAATCGCCAATGGACCACTCTTCATCAACTTCAGATACCAGCAAACGCTCATCGACGCCTTCATAGCGTCCACTTAGTAATATCAGGCGCTGATAGTCAGTCACTTCTGCGAAGCGTTGGACTTGCAGTTGATTTAGCAAGCCACCTTGCGGCGACAAATACACGACTTTGGCCGGCTCACCAAGCTGATCTCTGGCAGCCCTAATGGCGGCTTGCAAGGGCTGAACCTTCATCACCATTCCGGGGCCACCGCCATAGGGGCGATCGTCTACTGTCTGGCGTTTATCCTCGGCAAAATCTCGAGGGTTAATAAAACTCAGCTTAAGGAGACCTTTTTCTATAGCTCTACCGGTCACTCCGTAATCGGTTAGGGCGGCAAACATTTCTGGGAATAAGGTGATTACGACAACACTTCTCATTGCATAGTCGTCTCTGTGTAATTCCTAAAAATCAGGATCCCAATCGACAAAAATTGTAGTATTGGTCAAGTCCACCTCTTGAATAAATCGATCCGGTAGATAGGGAATTAATCGCTCTCGTCTATCCAAACTGGATTTATCTCCGACAACTTCTAAAACGTCGTTGGCTCCAGTCTCAATAATGCGCTTCACTACCCCCAAATCTCTGACCACACCTCGGTAGTTGCTCAAGACTCGGCAACCTTCTAACTCATGCCAGTAGTGTTCGTGTTTTTCTAGCGCCGGGAGCAGAGATTTATCGACGACAATTGTGGCGGGGCAAAGTGTCTCAGCTTGGTTGCGATTTTCTATCCCCTGGACCTGCACGACAAAAATCTTACCGTGAGGCCGCCACTCAAGTAGATCTACGGGCTTTAGGCCGTCGCGAGTTTCTAACTGCCAGGGTTGGTAACGAAATAGATTGATGGTCGGTTCCGTGTAGGAATGAACTTTTAACCACCCTTTAATTCCGTATGCGCTGCTGAGTTGCCCGGCCTCAAAAAAATTGGGCATAGTAATTCGAGAACTACTCAGCGCCTACTTTAGCTTGTTGCTTTAACAGTGAGGCAACGCGATCAGAGAGTTGGGCACCATGGGACATCCAGTACTCAATTCGCTCCTGATTAGTACGAAGACGTTCCTCTTGACCACGAGCGATTGGGTTGAAGAAGCCCACACGTTCAATAAAGCGGCCATCTCGTGGATCGCGGCTATCCGCAACCGTCAGGTGATAAAATGGGCGCTTTTTTGAGCCGCCGCGAGATAATCGAATAGTAACCATTAATTAGTATCCTAGTGTCTTTCAATATTTAAGTTCGAGTGCCGCCTAACGGCGGCGTAAATTCAGCGATTCCAAGGTGACTATTAAATCGTGGTGCGTAAGAATATTCTACATCTGACCCATCGAAACACTGAAATATTATAAGGTAGTATATTAGAGTGAAGCCCTATCGACATATTAAATAGGGCGTGATCATCGATTTCATATTAGCTTCCCGCGAAGCATCAATAATAGTAGCGCGATGCCCTCTGAGTTATCGGTTTTCCCCAATAAATCGAGCGCAACATTCTACGGGAAACTTTTAAATCTGTATACCACCAAGTCTTACTGAACAAATAGATAATCGATTGCGAAGGACAACAACATTACCACTTAAAGATTAAGATCTCGAAAATAACTCGGTCACCATTAATTGTAAATATTAAGCAGAGATAGTTGATATGCAAAGACGTACGAAGATTGTCGCTACACTTGGCCCAGCCACTGATGAGAAGGGGGTTCTGGAGGCATTAGTTACGGCCGGAGTAAATGTGGTTCGCATGAATTTTTCCCACGGTTTGCCTGAAGATCATCGACGGCGAGCTTTACAGGTTCGCGAACTGGCAAAAAAACATCACTGCCATATCGCTATTTTAGGTGATTTACAGGGACCTAAGATTCGTATTGCCTGTTTTGTCGATGGCTCTATTAGCTTAAAAACCGACGATTCTTTTACCTTAGACGCGGAACTGAGGAGGGACGCCGGCAATCAGCAAGTTGTTGGGATCGACTACAAAAACTTACCGGAAGATTGCAAGGTGGGCGACATCTTATTATTGGATGATGGGCGCATCGAGCTAGTGGTTGAGTCTATCGAAGACAAAAAAATTCACTGCCTTGTTCAAACCGGTGGCATTCTATCGAACAACAAGGGAGTTAATCGCCAAGGTGGCGGCCTGTCTGCGCCCGCCCTGACTGAAAAAGATGTGAAGGATATCAAACTAGCTGCCGCTATCGATGTGGACTACCTGGCAGTTTCTTTCCCGCGCTCGGCACAAGACATTGATTTAACGCGCGAGCTTTTACAGAGAGCAAAAGGCAACGCCGGTATCGTTGCCAAAATTGAACGAGCAGAGGCGGTCGTTAACGATGACACTCTAGATGGCCTGATCCGCGCCTCAGACGGCGTCATGGTGGCACGCGGTGATCTTGGTGTAGAAATAGGTGACGCAGAGTTAGTAGCTGTACAGAAGCGCATTATTATACGAGCGCGCCGCTTGAATAAATGTGTAATTACAGCGACCCAAATGATGGAGTCTATGATTACAAGTCCACTGCCTACGCGCGCCGAGATTTTTGATGTAGCAAACGCAGTGATCGACGGGACCGACGCCGTCATGCTTTCTGCTGAAACAGCGGCTGGGAAGTACCCGGTAAAAGCTGTCAACGCAATGGCTCGAGCTATCCGAGGTGCGGAGCTTTACCCCTACGTGCGCATTTCCGACCATCGGGTCAGTCGCAAATTCAGTGCTATTGACGAATCCATCGGCATGGCGGCAATGTACACCGCTAATCACATGGAAGGCGTAACCGCTATCATCGCCTTTACCGAAAGTGGTTACACTCCATTGTTGATGTCAAGATTTAACTCGTCATTACCTATTTACGCCTTCTCTCATCACGAAAAGACCATGTCAAGAGTAGCGTTGTACCTCGGTGTAGAGTCGATTCCATTTCATGATTTCGACGAGGATCCATCGCTAACTAATCAACGGGCGATCCAGCAACTAATTCGACGTAATTACGTAAAAAAGGGGGATCTAGTGATTATTACCAAGGGCGATCTCGATAACCTAACCGGCGGCACTAACGGTATGAAAATACTCAAAGTAGACAGTGAAAACAATTAGCACATGCGCCACGCCACTAATACCTACAATAACCACGACATTCAGTCGCATAGGAAAAACCATAATGTCTTTTCAGACCTTCGAGCCGAGAAGGTCGTTAAAGTACTGATAAAAATACACTCGCGGCATACTTTTAGGAGTTTCCTTTAATGTATCGATGCACAAAGCGCTCTAAATGCAATAATAATTTTACAGGGAAGCTATTTCCATATTCGACAGAAACCATCACAACTTTAGAGAGGCTTAGACCATGAAAATATTGAAACTTGCGTCCATTACACTAGCATTTTTATTACTGCTGGCCGCTTGTGAAACTCAAGATGCTTACACCGGCGAAAAAAAGGTGAACAAAGCCACCAAGTATGGGGCAATTGGCGCGGTACTCTGCGGAGTATTAGGTTCTCGAAAAGACAGTGGGCGAGCACAGAAGGCTGCTCTTGCCTGTGGTCTAGCGGGAGTAAGTATTGGCGCCTACATGGATGCCCAAGAGAGAAAACTGCGGCAAGAATTGGTTAACAGCGGTGTACAGATTGTTCGAGAAGGCGACAACCTACGTCTCGTTATGCCCAACAGCATTACTTTCGCAAGTGATCAAGCAACGTTAAATACTTCTATCTACAATACATTGAGTTCGGTTGTTAAAGTACTGAATGAATATGACGAAACTTTGCTTCAAGTCGCTGGACATACGGATTCAACAGGTTCATCGAATTACAATCAGCGACTGTCGGTTCGTCGAGCGTCGAGTGTTGCTGACTACCTGCGCAGTCAGGGGGTTGATCGAAATCGTTTATTCGTAGTGGGTTATGGTGAAACGCGTCCTGTCGTCGCCAATAATACAGTAGCGGGCCGCGCTGAAAATCGTCGAGTTGAGCTATTAATTGAACCCGATGTTTAATTCCTGAGATAAACTGATGCAGAGTCGCGCCAATAGACCGCGACTCTCTTATTCTATGACATATTAGTCTGCAGAGCGCGTATCCGCTCTTCTAGTGGCGGGTGACTGGCAAACAGTTTACTGAAGGTTTGCTTAAAACCGCCGCTGATACCAAATGCATGCATACTGTCAGGCATGGAGCTGGGTATTTGAGCGCGCTGCTCACTCAACAGGCGATTCAAAGCGCCGATCATGGCTCCACGATCTGCTAACCTCGCTCCAGCCGCATCCGCCCTGAACTCCCTGTAGCGAGAAAATTTCATCACGATGATGCTCGCCAATACAGCTAATACTACTTCCGCAACTATTGTTACAACCCAGAAGGCGATGCCATGGCCTCGCTCGTTTTTGAAGATCACTTTATCGACTGTATGGCCAATGACGCGAGCAAAGAACATTACAAAGGTATTTACAACTCCCTGTAACAAACTAAGAGTTACCATATCACCATTGGCCACGTGGCCAATTTCATGGGCTAAAACCGCACGAGCCTCGTCGCGATTGAAGCGTTGAAGAAGCCCTTGACTCACGGCTACTAAAGCATTGTTTCGATTCCACCCAGTGGCAAAAGCATTAGATTCGGGGGTGGGGAAAATGCCAACCTCCGGCATACCAATACCCGCTTTTTCAGCTAATTCGCGAACAGTCTCTACTAGCCAACGCTCTTCTGGAGTCCGCGGTTCCTCAATGACTTGTGTGCCTGTCCCCCGTTTTGCCATCCACTTGGATATAAAAAGAGAAATAAAAGAACCGACAAAACCGAAGATCGCACAGTAAATCAGAAGACTGGTGTAGTTTAGTCCTGTTCCTTGCAGATAATGCTCGATACCGAACAACTTCAGAGTAATACTAAGAATAAAAATGACTGCAATATTAGTCATTAAAAATAGGCCAATGCGCAACATAAAATTTCCCGTTAGTTCAAGAGTCAAATTGATTATGAAGTTATACGAATTTAATTGACTTTTATGACAGGTCCGCCATTAAAAAATTCAATGGTGACGTATTTTTATGACGCAGGGTGCTTTGTACTATGGCCTATGTTGATTTCTACAACCCCCCCAGTGTCGGTAGCTTCAGCCATGTGAGTTCAACTGGTCAACGCAACACCCTACTATACTAAGTAAAAGTGGAGTGTTGCATCATGGTTGATCGAACCCGACTAAAATACACAGATTCAATGAAGTCCTTTATTTTGGGACCGCTACGGGCAAGGCGATTCTATCTGGTCAATAGCTAGATCCTTTGGTCGTTCCTCATCATCAATTCACAGGCAAA
>JBLIHY010000089.1:0-8751 GCA_047634655.1 Cellvibrionaceae bacterium | reverse complement strand
CCGCAGGGTATTTTTTAATTTTTTCCTTCATCTCCAAAAAGATAATTTTTAGCTGCTTAAACTCTTCTTTCAAAGACACTATTATTTTTGGCGAATTTCCCTAGAACACCACAAAGTTCTGAGACGACTTGCAAGCTTTTTCTTTTGCTAAGTCAACCAGAATTTTAGCGCGATCGAAAGATACTGCTAATGGTTTTTCACTGTAAAGATGCTTGCACGCCGAGAGATATTGGTGTGAAATGTCAAAATATATACTCGGATGAGTAAGATTCAAAAAAACCGTTATGGTATCGTCGTTCAGAATTTTTGACATTGATTGATACGATTACAATTAATAAAACATTTAAAAAATTTTCAATTTTTTAAATGTTTATCATAGACACCATACAATGGTTTGCAAAAAACTCATATTGGATCATAGCCAAATTGGTTTTTGATTTTATAATTTTTTGCTATTTTTTATAGTTGAGCTAAGTATAGAGCTGTGTGTGACAAAACTAAGGTTATGTTTTTATATTTTTCTCTTTTAACTGCGAGTCAATTACGCTAAATAGTCTATCTCATTACGCTATCGGAAGAATCGATTCCCGTTAAAGCCAAGACTGAAGTCTTATTTTTTCATTTTCACGTTTATTCTGTATTTTTAGATGTCGTTTAAAAAACAA
Source organism: Cellvibrionaceae bacterium (assembly GCA_047634655.1). Taxonomy (GTDB): domain Bacteria; phylum Pseudomonadota; class Gammaproteobacteria; order Pseudomonadales; family Cellvibrionaceae; genus CANLBN01. The sequence goes on along the minus strand of JBLIHY010000089.1, from coordinate 8,086 downwards.
GCATACAGAACTTATGAGAACAAACTAGAACTGTGCAAGAATATTTTCAGCAATGTCGGCATTAGTATAAACGTACTGCACGTCGTCCAAATCTTCCAGCATATCGACAAGAGCCATTAGTTTTTCGGCATTGCTTTCATCTAAACTAACCGTGGTATCGGGTACCATCACAATTTCGGCGTTTTTCGGTGGGAAGCCAGCGGTTGTCATGGCCTCTTTGACAACCAAAAATTCTTCAAAGATACTCACTACATCAATGGAACCATCGTCGTTAATCAACACATCTTCGGCACCGGCTTCTAGAGCCGCCTCCATGATTTGATCTTCATCTGAATCCGCCCCATAGGAAAGTTGGCCTCGACGACTAAACAGGTAAGCTACTGAGCCATCCGTACCTAGGTTGCCGCCGCATTTAGTAAAAGCGTGACGAACTTCGGCAACAGTACGATTACGATTATCCGTTAAGCATTCTACTAGTACAGCGACACCCGATACACCGTAACCTTCATAAGTTACTGCCTCGTAGTTGCTATCATCTCCAGTACCGGAGCCTCTGACAATAGCCTTTTCTATGGTGTCGCGCTTCATATTGGCCGCCAGCGCCTTATCGACGACAGCTCTTAGACTAGGATTGTCTTCGACATTGGGACCTCGCTTGGCCGCAACCACCAATTCGCGAATAATTTTAGTGAAAACTTTACCGCGTTTAACATCCTGGGCTGCTTTGCGGTGACGTATATTTGCCCATTTGCTATGGCCTGCCATAAATTATCTGAACTCTATTTTTTCTGGCGATCAGATTCCGACAATCGGATATTAAGTTCACGCAATTGTTGGCGATCTACTTCGCTCGGCGCATCTGTCATCAGACAAGCGGCCGTTTGAGTTTTCGGAAATGCGATAACATCGCGGATAGAATCACTGTCGGTCATCAGCATAATTATTCGATCTAGGCCAAAAGCTAATCCACCGTGCGGCGGAGCCCCATACTGAAGTGCATCCAACAGGAAACCAAATTTTTGACATTGCTCTTGCTCTCCAATTCCCAACACTTCAAATACTGTTTGCTGTATTTCCCGATCGTGAATACGCAAAGAGCCACCACCTAATTCCGTACCGTTGATAACCATGTCGTAGGCCACGGAGAGAGCTGAGTGAGGATTAGCTTTTAATTCCTGGGCAGTACAAGCTGGCGCAGTAAAAGGATGGTGCAGTGGAGTCAAACCTCCACCTTCAGTGGCCTCAAACATGGGGAAGTCCACCACCCAAAGTGGCGCCCATTGTTTGCTATACAGATTTAAATCCTCGCCCAACTTACAACGCAAAGCGCCCAGAGATTCTGACACGATACTGGATTTATCCGCGCCAAAGAAAATAAGATCACCATTGTCGGCATCGATACGTTTTAAGATGGCAGCACGAACATCAATCGGTAAAAATTTAACGATAGGCGACTGCAAGCCATTCTCCAGATCATTTTTATCGTTAACTTTGATATAGGCGAGCCCCTTAGCGCCATAGATACCGACAAATTTGGTGTACTCATCGATTTTTTTGCGAGTCAATTGGCTACTGCCGCCGGTTATTTTTAATACGGCTATACGACCTTCAGGATCGTTGGCTGGCCCGGAAAATACTTTGAAGTCCACCTCTGTCAGTAGATCTTTGATGTCAACCAATTCCAAGGGAATACGCAGATCAGGCTTGTCCGAACCGTATTTAGCCATTGCCTCAGCGTACGTTATCTGCGGAAACTCACCCAACTCAATCTGCATTAGGGTGTTAAACAAAGTCACGATCAAGCCTTCAGCTATAGCCATGATCTGCTTGTCATCCATGAACGAAGTCTCAATATCGATTTGAGTAAATTCTGGTTGCCTATCGGCGCGCAAATCTTCATCGCGGAAACACTTGGCGATCTGATAGTAACGATCAAAGCCAGAGATCATTAACAGTTGCTTAAAGAGCTGAGGTGACTGAGGTAGGGCGAAGAATTTGCCTTCGTGTGTGCGAGAAGGCACAAGATAATCTCTAGCGCCTTCCGGCGTGGCTCGGGTCAGGATAGGCGTTTCAATATCAATAAAATTTTGCGCATCCAGATGTTGCCGGATAGCAGTAGTCACTTGGGAGCGAAAGCGCAAATTGTGTTGCATCTCCTGGCGTCGCAAATCCAGATAGCGGTACTTCAGACGAGTCTCCTCGCCTACGTTGCTGTATTCATTCAGTGGAAAAGGAGAGGTTTCCGCACTGTTGAGAATCACCAACCGAGTTCCGTAAACCTCGATTCCCCCCGTGGCCATTTGGGTATTTACCGTGGCCGCGTCACGAGCGCGTACTCTGCCAGTAATTTGCAAAACGTATTCACTGCGAACTTTATCAGCCAGATCAAAGTTTTCTTTGACGTCGGAATCAAAAACTACTTGAACAATACCATCCCGATCTCTCAAATCGATGAAGATAACACCGCCGTGATCACGGCGGCGGTCGACCCAGCCACATAAAGTAACTGTTTGCCCAATAAAGCCTGGGTTGAGTGCGCCACAGTAGTCACTGCGCATGATTTTTTCCTTAAATGAAGAATGAAAAAGAGTCAGTGCTTTTTGGTCACCGAAGACGCTTTAGAGGTAGCGGATGCCTTTTTGTCTGAAGATGGCGAAGATTTTTTTTCGGTATTTTTGGTGCTTTTATCTTCCTTACCTTCTTTATTAGAGTTATTGGCATTGGTTTCGCCGGCATCACCAGCGAGGTTCTTTTTATTTCCGGACTTGAAGTCCGTCTCGTACCAGCCACTTCCCGAGAGGCGAAAAGCGGGAGCCGATATTATTTTCACAAGCGTGGGTTTGTGGCATTCGGGGCAATCTATCAGGACATCGTCACTCATTTTTTGCAATGCATCTAGCTGATGACCACAATCGTTACATCGATATTCGTAAATTGGCATAGCTTGTATTTTTTCCTTGTTATCGCGACAATTGAAGCAACGCGATTATACCTTAGACAATTAGGCACAGTAAGTAGAAATGGAGATGATTGCCACTAGCGTGTTGCCCGGCTGGTATTCGCTATTAACCCGTAGCCACTAAAATAGAGTAATTTATTGATTTCTAGGGTTTTTGCTTGCTGATGATATTTATATGCTATATAAATGAGGAATGGCTTTCAGTTTCTCTGAGAGCCATTTTTATTTACGATTATTCATGTTCAAATTCTATAAAAGGTAATGTTTCATGGTTGAACGAAAAGTCGCCGCAAAAAAATCCGTCGCAAAGAAAGAAAGTAGCGCGACAAAAATGACACCCGCCAAAAAAATCAAGGCAGTTTCTGAACGCTATTCGAAAACTCAAATGGTGAGTCAGATCGTCGAAAACACCGAGTTGTCTCGAAAACAAGTTCAGTCGGTTTTAGACGAGCTGACCGATATTATTGAAGCGCACATCAAAAAGCGTAGCTGCGGCGAGTTCGTATTACCCGGTTTAATGAAAATCGTAACCGTCAAAAAACCCGCTCAGAAGGCTCGCAAGGGTACTAATCCTTTCACCGGTATAGAAATGATCTTCAAGGCAAAACCCGCAAGTAATGCAGTGAAAATTCGTCCTTTGAAAAAACTCAAAGAAATGGCTGAATAGATCCAGCTCTCGATACGCTTCATTGGCAGATTGTCACCAATTAATACTAGACACGTAATACTTCAAAGTCCTCTCCAAGTATTAAAATAATTCAATGTCGCTCATAGTTAGTTCGGAAGAACCTTGAGCAGTTGTATTAGAAATTTTAAGAAATAAATAAAGAGATTGCGTGTTCTTTCAAATTTTTGAATCGGCTAAAGGAACGTCCAAAGAGATAGGGTAGTAAGCCAGACTATAACAAGTGTACCTAGTATTGATAAGCATTATCAACCGTCAACTGTGCAGTTGACGGTTGATATTCATTTAACCACAGTATCAGCATATAACTTTACTTTAGGTCATAATTAGTCCTTAAAAGTGGTTGCTAACTGTAAGCATTTGGTTTTTTCGGCGAAGTACTATGATGAAAGAACGACAGGTTGAAAGCTTTACGGATATTGTCTCAACAGATGTTGATAAAAATCGTATTTTCCGCATACTCGGTTGTGACATGCAAAGCTTGACAATGACTGAAGCAATTAATGATCTGAATAATGTTGTTCAAAATAAACAAAAGTGCCAAGTTACTTACTTGAATGCCGACTGTTTAAATAAAGCACTTTCTGATATCGATTACCGCAATGTCATTGCTCAAAGTGAAAGAGTATTTCCCGATGGTATTGGTGTCAAAATAGCATGCAAAATAACCGGCCAAAAAATGAGGGAAAATATCAATGGCACCGACATGTTCCCCGAATTGTGTGAGTTATCGGTTAAGCAGGGGTATCGGTTGTTTTTTTTGGGGGCTAAACCGGGCGTTGTTGACGCTATGAAAGAAAATGTGGAAAAGCGTTTTCCCGGTATTCAGGTGGTTGGCATTCAGCATGGTTTTTTCTCTGAAGATAAGATTGATTTGATAATCGATCATATAAATATATCGAATGCTGATTTACTTTTTATTGCTATGGGCGCTCCAACACAAGAAAAGTGGATACGCCAGCATATAGAAAAAATAGATTGTTCTATTATATTGGGTGTGGGTGGACTTTTTGACTTTAATGCTGGTCGTATTTCAAGGGCGCCACTTTGGGTGAGACGTTTTGGGTTTGAGTGGATTTGGAGATTGCTGCAGGAGCCAAAAAGAATGTGGAAGCGTTATCTTTTGGGGAACGGATTGTTTGTTTATCGGGTTCTCCGTTACGGTAAAGATTTTCCTAAAAAAACAAGCTGAATGGATTTTAGAGATATTTAAGTGCTTCTATGGAAATAAAAGTAATAGATGATTCAACCAGCTATGTATTTGATCGTTACCACGGTGGTAAAGGTATTAATGGTATACAGGGCAAAAATGCCAGCGATGTGTCCGTGTTGCCATGTTCAATCAACCCAACGCTATTGAAGATGCGGCCTACGTCAGCTGTGTTGGTTTGCTAACAAGCGAGCCGTTGCTAGAATTAAGATATGTTCGATCGCTCTATTATTTGTATATGTGAAACTAACACTGCAATATGTGTAATTACTTCTGTTATAAGTGGGAAACTTTTCTGTGGATTCAATAAGATGGGGTATTTTTGGTACGGGTTTTGTCGCAACTAAGTTTGCGTTGGGTCTCAAAGCAATTCCCAGTGCTGAAATTTTTGCGGTAGCTTCTAGATCTAAACAGCGTGCGGAGTCTTTTGTAAAAGGTATCGATTCCTCTGCTTTTGCAGGCTCTTATACGGAGGTCGTTGCCTTGGATAATTTGGATGTCGTTTATATCGCATCGCCACCTAGCATTCATAAAGAGCATGCCTTGATGTGTATTGCTGCGGGCAAATCAGTACTGATTGAGAAACCGCTGGCAACCTCCGCCGAAGACGCTAAGGAAATAGCCGCGGCTGCGGCGAGCAAGGGCGTATTTTGTATGGAGGCAATGTGGACGCGATTTACCCCGCTAATAAAAGAATTAAAGCGTCTCTGTGATGAGGGCAGCTTGGGTGATATTAGAATTATGTCAGGTAGCTTTTGTTTAGCAGAGGAGCCTGACTCGAGTAACCACTTGTTTAGCGCCGAAATGGGTGGTGGAGCGTTGTTAGATCGTGCGGTTTACCCACTCTCTTTGGCGGTCCACCTGAATGGCGTGCCTGATCACGTCGGCGGTTATGTTGTAAAGGGCGATTCGGGCATAGACGAGCACGTTGCTGTCACATTAGCATGGGACAATAAATGTGTAGCGCAGTTTCAAGCTAGTTTGATTGCGCAGGCTGAAAACAATTTTATGATTTCGGGGACTAAAAAAAGCATTTCAGTGAATGCCCCTATTTATCGACCTTATAGAATGAAGTTGTCTTCAGTGACAACTCAAAAGCGGCAGGTAGCATCTATTCCTTCTAAAAAAGATCATATAAAAGAAAATCACTGGGTGCACGCGGTTCATCAGAAACTGGCCCCGATTTTGCGCGCTTTGATTGGAAAGGGCTCGAAAAGCGTTTATCTTCCTTATTCGGGTAATGCTTATCACTACCAGGCGGAAGAAGTCATGAAATGTATGAAAAAAGGTTTGCTTGAAAGTCCGGTGATGCCGTTGAAAGAAAGTATTGCAGTCTTAGAAATTGTTGACAGTCTGCGCACGTAGTTGCAGAAAACATAGAGTCGCTGCTAGGCATTAAGTTTAAATACAGATGTAAAGGAGTAAATTAATTGAATATTGCTATCGTGGGTTGCGGGTATGTTTCAGACCATTATATGGAAACCCTCCACTACCACTCGAATCTTACTTTAAAGGGCGTTACTGACCTACAAAGAGAACGCGCGGAGATTTTGGCTAAGCACTATAAGACCGCAATTTATGATTCGTTAGAAGCACTTCTAGCGGATCCAGAAGTAGAGATTGTGGTTAATTTGACTGGCCCTGAAGATCATTACAGTGTGAGTAAAGCCGCCCTATTGGCCGGCAAACATGTCTACTCAGAAAAGCCACTTGGAATCAATTTTGAGGAAGCGAAAGAGCTATTTGATTTGGCTGAAGAAAAAGGTCTTTTGTTGTCATCGGCACCTTGTAGCTCGCTCAGTGAAGCGGCCCAAACGCTTTGGAAGGCAGTGGAAGATGGCGCAATAGGCAAGCCAAGATTGGTCTACGCCGAGCTGGACGATAACCCCATTTATAAAATGAAGCCCGAAGGTTGGAGTAATGAAAGAGGCATTGCCTGGCCCTATCTCAATGAATATGAGACTGGCTGCACACTCGAGCATGCAGGCTATTACCTAACGTGGATTTGTGCCATTTTTGGCCCCGCTAAGAGTATCACTGGGTTTTCCTCATGCGTTGTCCCAGATAAAACGGACCTGCCTCTGGAGCCTGCCGATACGCCTGATTTGGCTATTGCCTGTATCGTTTTCGAATCAGGCGTAGTCGCGAGATTAACGTGCAGTATCGTAGGGGTCTACGATCATAAAATCCAAATAATGGGCGATGATGGTACGCTGACAGTAGATGAGTGCTGGCATTACGGCACACCAGTTTATCTTGAGCGCTATTCTCAATTAAGTTTAAATGCTAGAAAAGCACGCTCTGTTCGTAAAAGTTCTTTTATGAAGCGCCTATTTGGTGTCGGTGGTAAAAAGCAGCGTTTGGTCACTAAGCCCATTTCGCAATACGCGCAGCGTTGGCAAGAATTTAAAAAGGGAAAACGTTCCCTTATTGGCATGATGGTTAAAATGCTGAGCAAAAGAGAACTTGTATTTATGGATTTTTTTAGGGGTGTCGCAGAGATGGCCGACGCGCTTGATAATAATAGACGCTGTCATCTTCCGGCTGATTTTGTTTTGCATGTTGTGGAATTAACATTAGCGATGCAAAATGCTGGCGAACAAAGTGGGCCTTACGAGTTGAAAACGACTTTTGAGCCGATCGAATTAATGGCCTCGTCCAAAAATGCTAAAGAAGTCTATGGTGGTAACGCAGTAGGTCTGCTCAATGGTCTCCTAGAGAAAACTATTGCCAAGCTGCACAAGCATTAGTCCTTCACAGGAGGTCTGTCCCGCTCGGTTTTTAGTTGTATTTAAGCGATCTATGAACTGCATTGTTCTTTAACTTCCATGCTTCCTGCAATATCATTTATGGTTTGTAACCAGCCAAAAAAATGGATCTAACGCATTAGGTTTACAGCGTGTCCTTGGTCTGAGAAGCTATCGAACAAGCTTGGATTGCCGAAAAAAATCAAACCGCGTATCAAGGCGCTCCAACAAGAATTGGAAATTTATCTTGGTGAACTCGACACAAAAATTACCTATGAAGACGGCGTTCGTGTTGAATAAGTCCAACTGATTATCTCCTACCTCAAGGCCGAAGATCTTCACAACACGGTGCATGGACTAAAAAATTGATCACGCAACGATTACCGCGTGTGGCTTTAGCTGATCGATTAAAGTTGATAATTGGACGCACTTTACTGACCATTTTGAACATGCTTCAAAACAATAGCCACCTGATGCTAAAGTAT
>JBLIHY010000088.1:0-8844 GCA_047634655.1 Cellvibrionaceae bacterium | reverse complement strand
CGCTATTTAACTGGCATCGCCGCAAGCAACGCAGAGCATCTGGGAAGTATTCACAGCGTATTTGAAATCTTAGGGTATTCTTCATTTCTGACTCGGTAGTAGTTTAAAAATTTTTTCGGGGCTGCCCTAGATTAAGCTGATTATCTAGGGTAGCGCCTTTTTTATAGGAACATTGCCAGTACAATACTCAAACGCCTACGCTTCACTTCTTTCTTAAATCGCGATAACTGCGTAGATTTAATTATCAATGGCCTTGGCATTAATGGCTAACGGATTTGATATCGACGCGCCGATCGCTGTGGAGGGCGTCGACCAGCTTTACCGCTTCCTGTTCCATAGTGATGGCGAGGCTGTCGATGCGACGAATAAAGAAGCGGTGGATGATCATCGCGGGGATTGCCACCACCAGTCCCGTCGCCGTGGTGATCAGCGCTTCGGAGATGCCGCCCGCCAGGGCCCCGGCGTTACCGGTTCCCTGCAGCTCGATGGCGACAAAGACTTTGATCATTCCCAGCACTGTGCCCAGCAGTCCCAGTAACGGTGCCACGGCGGCGATGGTTCCCAGTGTGCCAATATAGCGCTCCATGGAGTGTATGACCTGGTTCGCGGTTTCCTGGATACTGTCTTTCATGGTCTCGCGGCCACTGCGGGAGTTACTCAGGCCCGTGGCCAGAATCCTGCCCAGTTCCGAGGATTGTTTTAACTCGCGCAAACGCTCGGCGCTGACTTCGTTATTTTTAATCCAGGACCACACCTGAGCCAGTTGATGTTTGGGGGCTATTTTTTTAGGGTCTAGGGTCCAGAAGCGTTCGATGCTAATGCCGATAACCGCTATGGAGCACAGGACCAAAGGCAGCATTAACCAGCCGCCCGCCATAATAATATTCTGCACAAAGTCTCCTTTTGATCTGTTTACAAAGCGAGAGGAATGTAACACATTGATCCCCTGCAAAAAACAATGGGTGACGTCTATGTGGAAGGCGGTTGTCGGGGGAAACTCTCGCAAACAATTTATCCCGAGGCGAGAGTAAAGACTACGATGATTTTAAACTTTCGCAGGTATTAGCCAATGCAAGGCGAACTAGGTAGCGACGAAAAAGCTCAATGCTGCGGTATCCTAGAGTTTGCGTTAGACTTAGATACATAGGAATACTGGTTAATGGCAGTCCTACAGCGACGGCATTAATAATACTTCCAACAGTTCCTAACCCCAGCCTGAGTTCATTATCGGATATAAGTATGCAGACAGCACCAGTCAACTCCCTGTCCCCTCGCAAGGATAGAATTAATTTAACGTCCCTAAACCTGGTTCGCGGCGAACTCATGGCCGCCATTGAGCAGGCGGCCATGTTTGTGGACGATTTTGCCACGGATCGAGACAGCACCGATCTATTACAAAACAGCATCCGTACCCTGCAACAGATTCGCGGCAGCTTGGAACTGATCGAATTGCACGGCGCTACCGAACTGGCCGCGGAGTTGCTGGCGGTCGCCAAATCCGCCCTGGAAGTTCAAGATGACCACCAGGACAAAAAACTTTCGCTGTTGACCAAGGGCTTATTTATCCTCTCCTGTTATTTTGAGTATGCCGCGCACGCCGATCAGGGGATGCCTAGTTTGTTACTGCCCTATATTAATGAAGTGCGCATTCTCAACCGCAAGCCGGTTCTCTGGGAAAGTCACTTCGCCGATGCCAAAACTTCTTTTCGCGTCGATGCTGCTGATCAGGCCGGTGAAATTCCCGAGGGCGATAGCCTTCATGCAATGATTCGACGTTTTCGACACATGTACCAACTGGGATTACTGGGGCTACTCAAAGAAGTCAATGTGCCGGCTGCTTGCAATCTGATGCAGCGAGCGGCGGACCACCTCCATCAGCTCTCGGTAGGCAGGAAAAGCGAGACTTTTTGGTGGCTTCTGGTTCAGGCGCTCAAAGCCTTTGAAGCCGAGGATATGTCGATCACCATTGAGCGCAAACGATTTTTTAGCCAACTGGATCGAGAGTTTAAAAAGCTCGAAAAACAGGGGGTCGTGGCTTTTGATACGGTAATCCCCGATGTTTATTTAAAAGAAATGGCCTATTACGTGGCCCTGGCCGACATCCGAGACAAACCTTTTTCGCAAATCAAAATAGACTTTGGCTTTTCCGATCTCGGCTACAACGAGAATAAGCGTCTGAGCGAAACTAAGACGTTAACGGGGCCAAGCGTCAGCACGGTCAGCGCGGTTGCCGAGACGCTTAAAATGGAACTGAGGACTATCAAGGAGTTGGTGGAAGCCGTTTTTGAAAGTGGCGGTGGCCAGATTGAGAACTTCGATGAATTGATCGCTAGTATTACCAAAATCTGCGATATTCTCGATGTGATCGGCTTGAAAGTCGCTGCAAAAACCATGGCGCAGCAACTCAATAAATTGCAGGATTGGCACCGTTCCGGGGATAAAATGGACAGCGCAGCGTTGATTGATATCGCCAATGCCTTTGTCTATGTGGAGAGTGTTTTAGGTAGTATCGAAAAACGTAATTTCTCCGATGAGAAGCTGGCGGAGATCAATGAAACGTCCCAAGAACAGATCATTGTTACCAATCATCTGGAGGATGCGCATAAAATCGTTCTGGAAGAGGCGGAATCCGGATTGATAATGGTGAAGCGTGCACTCAGCGCCTTTGTCGATTCCAATTACGACCGCGCACACATCAATAATATTAGTAAAAGTCTCAATGCCGTTCGCGGTGCCATGTTTATCTTGGTTATACCGCGAGCTTTAGAAGTGGTTAAGAGCTGCATTAAGTTTGTCGATGACGTCCTGCTTTCCGAGTCGCAACCCGCGGCGCTGGAGCACATGCTGGATACTTTCGCCGATGCGATAATTTGCCTGGAATATTATTTCGACTGCTTGAAAATCGATAAAAGAACCAGCAGTGATATGCTGGCTGTCGCCGAGGAAAGCTTGGCAGCTCTGGGCTACAGCGTTAGCTACAGTGGCGACTCGGCTTAGCTCGATTTCTCATCATTTATCGATTGGTCATATTGTTCCCGGTGAGAACCATCCATTTATTACATCCGCGGCTGGTGGCTGTTCAAATAACAAAATGAAGTACAAACTTTATCAAATCGACGCTTTTGCAGGAAAGCAGTTCGAGGGTAATTCCGCTGCGGTGGTTCCTCTTGAAAGGTGGTTGCCAGAGGCGACGATGCAGGTCATTGCCGCCGAAAATAATTTATCCGAGATGGCATTTTTCGTTCCCGTCGAGGGAGGCTATTACATTCGTTGGTTTACTCCCAGCAGGGAGGTAAAACTTTGCGGTTATGCCACATTGGCCTCGGTTCACGTTATCTTTTCGTTCCTGGATTACCCACGAGATCAGATTAACTTTCAGTTTTTGTCGGGTCCGCTGGTCGCCATTCGAAACGGAGGACTCATCACTCTGGATTTTCCAGTGACGGAGACTCTACCTTGCGATATTCCCGAATCGATAATCGCGGGTTTGGGCAGTACTCCCTCGGCATGCCGCAGTAATGAAGACTGTTTAGCCATCTTTGATAGCGCTGAACAGGTTTATGCCATTCAGCCTAACCATTCCGAGTTAAGCAAGATTGATTGTCGAGCCGTCATCGTCACTGCGCTGTCGTCCGAGTACGACTTTATTGCACGAGTTTTCTTGCCCAGATACGGCATTCCCGAGGATTCGGTACCGGTTCGGCCTATACCTCACTAGCGCCCTACTGGTCATCCGTACTGAGAAAGTCAGAGCTGACAGCGCGCCAAGTATCCGCGCGAGGCGGCAATGTTCACTGTCGGTTGCGGGGAAATCGTGTGCTGATTTCGGGAAAGGCCGTTGAATCTATGCAAGGCCAAATTCAACTCTAGCGCTTACTAACTCGGCATTAAAGAGCACTAAAAAAATAGTACTAAGAAAGAGTGCTTAGAGTGCCGTTAATTTTCCGTCGATGTAGATCAGCGGATCGACTTTTCCGGCATAGCTTACTTGCACTACTCGCCCTATAACCAAAGCGTGACTGTAGTATTCGCTGACCTGTTCGCACTGGCAGACAAAGCTGGCCTGAGCATCGGCCAGGACTGGGGGCCCCTCTTGGCTGTCGATCCAATTGCCAACCGAAAAACGCGCCTCACCTTTGAGTCTGAGGCAGGCTTCCACCAGTTCTCGGTGTTCTGCGCCCAAAACGTTGATGGTAAATGCTGCGCCACCGGCCAACGCTGGGTATAGCGAGGCACTTTTTTCCAGTGGCAAGAGAAAGCTGGGTGGATCATAACTAAAATTGGTAACAGCAGAGGAGGGCGTTACATAGCGATGCTGTCCATCGTTACTGGAGATGAGCGTGATGGACTTACCCAGGTATTTCAACGCTTGCTTGTATTGCTCGATCAGTTCCATAGCGGCTTGTGGTCAATATCGGATGGTATGTGAATAGGTGGTGCCAATCCCTGAGCTTTCGGTAATCGTTGCTAGTGGCGATGATTGCCGATTTTAATCCTGCGCCGCTATTCTAATCGCCTGCGCTGTCAAGGCAAGGACTCGCGAGTCGACATGCCTATGTTAGCCCAATAAAATCAAGTTCCCGACTTATCCAGAGCTTTCTTCTGTCGGCAATTAACCATCAAATAAAAGAGAAATCTATTGAATTCGCTTTCGACCACCTTTTACGAACTGTTCGCGGATAATTTAACGATAAGACCGCACAAGGCGTTCTTAATCGACGGCGACAAATCCGTTACTTATGCGCAGCTCGACACTGAAATAAGCGCTCTCTCGGGATATTTGCAAGCCGAGGGAATTCGTCCAGGGGATCGAGTTATCGTGAACTTGCGAAAGAGCATTGCAGAAGTTGCCGCTATGTTTGCCGTTTCCATGGCGGGAGCAGTGATTGTCAACGTCAATGCACAATTAACCGCGGAGCAATTCTGCCATATCGCTAGAGACTGTACCGTCAAGCTGGCGCTGGTGGAGAGCCGTATGGCGAAGGCGCTAGCGGCGATGCCAAGGCCATCGACCCTGTCGCGGGTGGTAGTCAGAGGTGCGGTTCCCGAACAATCGTCTTTTGATCGCTGGCCCGTCGGCGATATTTCAATAAATGGGCGAGTGGTTGCTTGCCTGGATTGTGAATTGGCAATGATTATTTATACCTCGGGATCAACGGGAAAACCCAAGGGGGTCATGCTTAGCCATCGCAATATTCTCGCGGGCGCGCGTTCGGTGGCCCGATACCTCGAGCTGGGAGACACTGATCGCCTGCTGAGCGTGCTTCCCTACAGCTTTGACTACGGCTTAAATCAACTCACTACTATGCTATTGGTGGGAGGTACCATTGTTCATCAGAAGGTGACGATGGCTGCTGAAGTGATTCAGTCCGCTAATAAATTTTTCATCACCGGTCTTGCTGGTGTTCCTCCGTTGTGGCATCAAATTGTACGTTTGCTAGAGCAACAAGAGACGCCGCTTCCCAGTCTCAGATTTATTACCAATTCGGGTGGCAAGATCTCGCCTGCGACTCTCGAACGGCTGCCGGATGTATTCCCCAATGTCGATATTTACTCGATGTACGGGCTCACGGAAGCTTTTCGTTCGACCTATCTGCCGCCCGAAAAATTCCATACGAAGAGCGGGTCGGTTGGCCAGGCAGTTCCGGGTGCGCAGGTTTATATCGTCAATCGTGATGCGGGTCTCGCCGGGCCCGGGGAAAGTGGCGAACTTGTCCACCGCGGTCCGCTCGTCAGTATGGGTTATTGGGGTTTACCGGAAGAGACCTCGCGGATTGTTCGCCCTTGTCCCGCACTCGCCGCCATCATTGGTGACGAGTGCGTGGTTTACAGTGGCGATACTTTCGAGATCGATGACGATGGTGATTTGTGGTTTGCCGGGCGCAGCGATGCGCTCATAAAGACCAGTGGTTTCAGAGTGAGTCCGGAAGAGATAGAGGATTTAGCCTATCGCAGCACCATGGTTGTCGACACAGTTGCGTTCGGGGTTGCCCACGAATCACTGGGAGAAGCGATACAACTTGCCGTCAGTTTGCGTCCCGGTTTTGGCGAAGATGACATCGTCAAATATTGTCGCCGCTCGATGCCAGCTTACATGATTCCACAGAAAATCCATCTGTGGTCGGGGGATATGCCCAGAACGGCAAGCGGCAAGCTCGCACGCAAAGAAGTCTACAATAGTGTGATAGACTCCGCGCCGGGTAAAAAGCCAGCAGGAATTGATCGCCATTGATCCGGCAACTTTTGGGTTAATGGTCGACGCCACGCAGGATTCACTACTATTGGCTAAAGCTACGCCCGAGCAACTGCCGATTGCCCAAGGGAAGGGAGCTATGGGTAAGTCCTTTATTGGATGATAGCGAAAGAATTAGGCCAGACAATTCACTGCCAAGAGTAATATGGTTTAGAAAATAGGAAACTTAACGATGCAAAAACAACTGTTTGATTATATTCAAGATTCGCTTGGTGTGGATGAAGAGATAACGGCGGAAAGTGAATTATTTTCGGCGGGAGTCTTAGATTCTGTCGCCATAAAACAGCTTATTATGTTTATTGAAACAACCGCAGAGATTCGGGTCCGTCCCGAGGATGTAACCCTGGATAATTTCGATAGTGTTGCCAAAATGGTTGGTTATGTGGAGCGGGAATCTCCGGGATGCAAATAAATACCGATCTCGATAAGAGCCTTCTTCAGGCATCAAATCAATTTGGTACCCCCACATTTGTTTACTTCACTTCAGTCATTCAGCAACGATCGCGACAACTTCGCCATCATTTCGATAAGCGTTTCTCACTGAGTTATGCGGTAAAAAGCAATCCCAACCCGAGGTTGCTCTCGTGGATGAGGTCGCAGGTCGATCTGCTCGATGTGTCTTCAATTGGAGAGTTTCGCCTGGCGCTTGACGCCGGTTGGCATCCGCAAAAACTTAGCTTTACCGGTCCGGGAAAGCGGGACTTTGAAATCAAAGAAGCTATATTGGGCGGCATCGGTGAATTGGTGATTGAATCTGTCCACCAGGCCGTTGTGGCGAATGCTATTGCCTGCGAGCTAGGTGTTATCCAGAAAATTCTGATTCGCATTGCTCCATCCCGCGTTCCGAAAGGTTTTGGCGATCAAATGGCAGGACGCCCCGTCGCCTTTGGCATTGATTTCGAAGATGTTCATCAGGCCATGCCTGGCATTCTCGCATTGGCCAATCTGAAAGTCACGGGTCTCCATATCTATTCGGGTACTCAGTGCCTCAATGCCGGCGCTATTTGTGAAAACTATCGAAATTTCGTCGCGATCTTTCGCGATCTTTCCGAGACATACGACCTCGCACCAGATAAATTGGTTTTTGGTTCAGGTCTGGGGATCCCCTATCATCAAGGCGACAGTGCGCTTGATTTGGAGCAAGTTGCCGACGGGATTGTCGGCGAACTCGATACGCTCAGGTGGATTTCGCGCTTTCAAAACACCGAGCTGGTATTGGAGCTCGGCCGTTATCTTGTCGGAGAAGCTGGCTATTTTCTAACGCGCGTCATCTCGATAAAGCATTCTCGGGGTACCCGTATTGGTATTTGCGATGGCGGAATAAACCATCATCTGCCGGCATCTGGACATTTTGGCATGGTAATTCACCGAAATTATCTCATGCATAAGGTCGGCGATTACTCGAATCTCACGGAAAAGATTGATCTCGTCGGACCTCTGTGCACCTCAATTGACTGTTTGGCGAGGAATGTCGATTTGCCATCTGTCAATGCGGGCGACTGTATTGCATTACACAGTAGTGGTGCCTACGGGCTAACCGCGAGTCCCTTGCATTTTATCGGTCATCGGGAGCCCAGTGAGGTGATGGTCGAAGGCGATGTTCTGCAAGACGCTACCTGGCTGCGGAGTTACCGTTGAGTTCGCCGGAACCATCGATTTTATTATTAGTGATTTCGTCGCTGACAATTCTGTTGCGGAACGCTTCGTCTCATCAGATATTCGGTATATTTCTTGTTGAGCAAAGGGTTTCAACGGCTTATCGTGGTTTTGGTGTTTTTACATTTTCGCAGAAAATATATGGTCATAAGAAAACTGCTGTCCGCTAATTCCCTCGCTGTCTTTGCCCATCAGATAGAGATAAAGTGTTTCCAGTGCATCCGCAGATTTGACAGTTTGTGGATCTTCTGCGGGATAAGCATCGGCGCGCATCTGAGTGCGGGTGGCGCCGGGATTAATGCTGTTTACCCGGACTGAGCTGGTTCCCTCCAGTTCGTCGGCTAGGGTCTGCATCAGATTTTCAGTAGTGGCTTTAGATGCCGCATAGGCACCCCAGTAAGCTCTCCCCTGCAAACCCACTGAGGAACCGGTAAAAATAATCGAGCCTCGACGGCTTTTATTGAGCAGAGGTAAAAAATATTTTGTTATCGCGAAGGGTGCAATCACATTGACTCTCATAACTTGTTCGAAGGTTTCCAGCCTGTAATTGGCAATGGATGTGCGATCGCCCAGTGTGGAAGCATTGAGCAGCAGACCATCTAATTGGCCAAAATTCTCTGCGACGGCTTGCTGTAAGTTTTGATAGTGCTCCTCGCTGGAGTTAGCGAAGTTCATGGGAAAGATTGCCGCTTGCGGATAACCTGCTTGTTCGATTTCATCGTAAATTGATTCGAGCTTGGCCACGGTTCGCCCAAGCAGAATGACGGTTGCTCCACGAGCAGCAAAAGCGTTTGCCATGCACCGACCAATGCCGTCGCCCGCCCCGGTGACAGCAATGATCCTATCCTTTAGTAAGTCATCCGGCGCTCGATAGCTTTCAATAGTGTCCATCAATTCTGAATCTCACTTTTATTAATTTATCTGTTAAGACAATT
>JBLIHY010000087.1:0-8845 GCA_047634655.1 Cellvibrionaceae bacterium | reverse complement strand
TGTATGCCTGGTATATTTTAGTTTATGCGCTCGCGATTAAGTACGATGAACTTAAGTCCTAAGCGTACCACCTACATATTAAAAAAACTTCATTGGACGACTGAAATGAATCAAGGGTTCAGGCACGAATGGCACTTCCTTAAGCCCAAGTTATTGAATGCTAAAGAGAAAAAGTCTGGCTTGGTGATAAACTGATTGCGAAAAAAAATAGCAATCGCCGAGAGGCCAGCCAAATTGGATATTAATCGTAAAACAAAGACCGATTTTCGCAAAGGACAAAAACTTGGCAACAAAGATCACCTAATAACATATCAGAAACCGGTCAAAAAGCCCGACTGGATGACAGAACAGAGTTATCGTGATGCCCCCAGCACACTGACAATGCGTGAACTCAAAGTGGGTAACAAAATATTGGTGACAACGATGTTTTCACCGAAGGAGGCCAGTAAACTTTCTCTTACAAACTTGGCAACGAAAGATCGTTGGCATGTGGAGCTGGATTTTCGAAACATCAAGACAATGATGGGTATGGAGACATTCAGCTGTAAATCACCAGAGATGATTGAAAAAGAAATGTGGGTATACTTGCTGGCCTATAACTTAATCCGATTAGTCATGGCGCAATCAGCTGCTTTGGCAGACGTGCTTCCCCGGCAAATCAGTTTCAAACACAGCTTGCAAATATGGTTAGCGTTTCGTCAGCAACAGGGTGATATTGCTGACGACGAAAGTCTCTCTGTGCTATGTGTATTGATCGCTGAAAATACAGTTGGTCATCGACCAGGAAGGATCGAGCCGCGTGAAGTAAAACGACGGCCCAAACCGTACAAAGTACTATCAAAACCGAGAAATGAGGTGAGAGAAAGGATTCGAAAATATGGTCATCCTGAAAAGCAAAAATGGAAAACGAAAAGTCATGAACCGCAAAATTAGTAAACAAGATCAATCGCTTGGGCTTAAGGAAGTGCCATTCGGTTCAGACACCTTGATTGACCCGATTTCATGTGACCCCTTGATTCTTGGCTGTATGCACGGGAGATAAAACCAAAAATCCCCGAATTACGGGGCTTTCAGGATAGTATTGTTGGATAGAGCTGGATGTTAAAATGGTGCCCGGAGCCGGAATTGAACCGGCACGACTTATTAAGTCGGGAGATTTTAAGTCTCCTGTGTCTACCAATTCCACCACCCGGGCAATTGAGGAGATCAATTTTTAAAGCGAGGCCGCTGGGCCTGCGATTACCTGAAAGTGGAGGCGCGGGTCGGAATCGAACCGGCGTACACGGAGTTGCAGTCCGCTGCATAACCACTCTGCCACCGCGCCTTTTCTATACAAGTAATCTTTCTATCCATACCGGTAAATCGTAACCGGATACGCAAATTAATCGCGCTGATTGATTTGCGTATCGCCCCTAACTATCGGTGGCTTTGCGCTAGCCGAACCCCGCTTAAAACAGGGCAGCATTCTAGCCCAATAACTGGAAAAATCCTAGCAAAACCCTCTTGGTAGTGGCAATTTGAAATAGCGAATAGCGGATCGGCCTATCTGGTTGTGGCGATTCTTTGCAGCCCTTTCGAGTCGTTATTGGTATCGTGAACTGCCGGTCGATTGTGCAAGTATTCGGCACCAGTTCGGCAATTGATGCCGGTTTCCTCGCGGGCTTTTGGGCTGTCGGCGGGTGGCAGTGGATTTCAACTTAGCAGTTGTGTCAAACTGGTTTACTTGACCTCAATAAGCCCTGATTTTCTCACTTAGTTGCCTCTATCGCCCTATGTTATCTTTTCATTCGTTTATATTGGTACTGTCATTATTGGGGGCGCTTATCGCTCCCGCGTCTGCATTGGCCGAGAGAACGGTTGATCTTTTTACGGTGGAAGCGCTGGTAGTCAATCAAAGTGAGGAGGCGCGCCGCAAGGTTGCATCCAGTGCGCTGGAGACAATTTTTGTTCGCCTTTCGGGTACGAAAACCGTATTGGAGCACCCGCTAGTGCGGCGAGCGGTCAATAATACCTCGCGATATCTTTATGAATTCCGTTATCAATCAACCGAAGAAACCATCACGATCCTGGGCGAGGAACAGCCCGCTAATTCATTATTGATGCGCTTTAGTCAGACCCCTCTAGAAAATATATTGAAGCAGGCGCAATTGCCCCTGTGGTCTGAAAACCGCCCGGAAGTTCTGCTATGGACGGCGGTTCAATCCGATTTTGAGAAAGCCTACGACACTGAGCAAGGCCTCGTTGAAAAGAGTTTGCGGGCGGCTGCCGAGGATCGCGGTTTACCGATTTTGCGGCCGATTCTGGACCTGCAAGATCGCTCTGCTCTCCCAGCCCCTCTGCTGTGGGCTCTGGATGATAGCAGTATTCTAGCGGCGGCCAGCCGCTATCCCTTCGACGGGGTTCTGGCCGGCCGCTTTCGCAGGGATTCTTCTGGATGGGTGCTCAATGCTCTGTTACTCCACAATGAGCGGACGTTTTATTTCAATAGTCGCGGCGAGCGCCTGGACGAAGTCAGTCGGGACGTTGTTAATAAAGTGACCGATTATTTTGCTAATATTTATGCGGTGGTTCCCGGTACCAATACTAGCGATAATCAAATGGTGATTCAGGTAAACAATGTGACCAACTTCAGTGATTACCGCCAGCTGCTCGACTACCTGGATTCGCTGAGCCTGGTCCAATCATCTTCACTGTCTCGCGTAAATTATCCGCACTTGCAGGTCAAAATTGAGCTCAATGATGAGCTCGACAAGTTGTTGAGTATTCTGGCACTGAATCAAAAACTGGTGCAAGTAGAACCTGCCGAGCCCTCCTGGCAGCCGCTAGAAGTTATTAAAATAGCAACTCTGATCAGTACCGATTCTAACTCGATAGATTCCCCAGTTGTGGACAGTTGGATGCCTCCCGGAACAGAATCCGCGGCGGAACCGGTCGAGCCGGCTCTCCCGGTTCTGGAATTTCTCTGGCAGTAGCGAGGATGCTTTTTCACGTGGTCAAACAACTCCCCCTTTGCATATCTCTGGAACGCAGTGCCAGTTTCTCCAATACCTACGTCAGCGAGGCTAATCGATCGCTGGTTGACTATCTTCAGAAACTTTCCCCGCATTCCGATGCGGACAGCTTTTTCCTCTGGGGTTCGCAGGGCTCTGGTGTCACGCATCTTCTAGAGGCGATACAAAACCAGCAATCACAGCGGGCGATACAGTATTTACCCCTGGGAATGCTGGCAAACTGTCAGCCAGAGTCGGTGGTCGAGGATGTGGAAAAGATGGATCTGGTTTGCATCGATGACGTTCAGAGCATCGCTGGATCGGCGGTTTGGGAGCGGCATCTGTTTCATCTGTTCAATCGACTGAAAGATGCTGGCAAACCGCTGATTATCGGTAGCCATTTGCCTATTCGGCAACTAGCTCTACAACTGCCGGATCTTAAATCTCGATTCCAATCGCTGGCGCTTTATCAGCTCCACTCGCTCACTGAGGCGGAAAAGATACAACTGTTGCAGTACCGTGCAAAAAAACAGGGCTTGCTGTTGCCCAACGAGGTGGCTCAATTTTTGATGCAGCGCGTTTCGAGATCCAGTGGTCATTTAATCCATATGCTGGAGACATTGGACCGGGAATCCCTGTCAGCGCAACGCAGGCTTACTATTCCTTTTGTGAAGACGGTTTTGGATCTTTAGGAAGGCGGTTTTGGATCGTTAAACCCTTGGTATTTTCGATAATTTATTTTTGTGGATAATTAATCTTTGGTTTTCTCAAAATAATTATCCAGAGAAAAGGACCCTCCACCGTATTTGATCAAGTAGAGCAAAATCAGCATCCAATAGACGTGAACCGTCCACCATTTGTCTGGGAATACAAAAAACTGTATCACCAGTGTCATCATCGCCAGACCCAGTGCGGCGAAGCGCGTTAATAGACCCAGCAGGATCATCAGCGATAAGAAGAACTCGCCAAAGGTTGCCATGTACGTAGCCAGCGTCGATGACAGAAAGGGGATGTCGTATTCAAAATCAAATAATAAAAAGGCGTGATTGCTGATGTTCCAGAAGGCAAAGTGCTGTCCCGCCAACGTCCATCCGCTAATTTTATCCTGCACCGAAAACCAAAAGATTTGAAAGATCACCAGTCGCATAGCGATGTTGACTGCGAACTCGGGGATTTTTTTCATGCGACGATCGAGTTTTGACGGTATTTGGCATAGTATTTTTTTCATTTTCTGTTGACTCCAAGGTGGTCATAACAGTCGAGTCTGAAAGCGTCTATTCTGCATTCTCAACACAACGGCATGGATTAATTCTCCAGCGTACGGAGTGAGATGATTGCGGCCGCTTGAGACATCGTTAAACTCTGACTCGGACCATGATAAGAGCGATAGGTGCTGGAAGTGACGAAAAATTTTTTCACCTCGAAATTGTTCCTGGCAATAGTCTTTTATTCCGCCATTTCCATCTCCACAGGGATGTTGACTGAATTATGATTCTCTTCCGTCTGGAGTCTCCCTAGACGAATGAGAGTGGAATCGGACATCCTCAAAGTGTCAGGCGCTCATCAGTTTAACATCCTGCGGAGACAGCCAGTCACGATTGGCTGTTGTGTGATAAGTCTAGCGACGAATCAGCCGCATACGCTCGACATCCGCGGTATAGGCTGATATCTGCTAGGGAAACGGTTTGGTTGACATCTCATACCAGTAAAATAGACTTCTGACTATTTTAAGTGGCCGAGTGCTTTTTTTGGCGCGATACCAATAATGATGAATTTCTCAAGAGCCTGGAAGATTTCTGTTTTCGGATTGCTGCTTACCGTTTGGCAGCAAACGGCCTTTTCCTGGGGGCCACTGGGGCACCGCGCTATTTGCGATGCCACTTGGCGGCTGAGTCCGCCGACCTTGCGTCAGCAACTCGGCACTGCGGCTGAGCGCATGGGCTACGATACTTTCGCCGAGTCCTGCGTCTGGGCCGATGATGTTCGTGGCCAGACAAGTTATCAGTGGTTAGCGCCATTGCACTACGTCAATGTTCCCGCAAGCGCCACTCGCGCTAGCGAAGCCGAGTGTTGGTCGCAACCGCGTCATTCAGAGCCGACTTGTGTGTTGCAGGCCATCGATTTTTTTACCCAGCGATTGGGCGACAGCCGATTGTTTCAGCGCCAGCGAGATGAAGCGCTATTGCTTCTCGGTCACTTTGTTGGCGACGTTCATCAACCCCTGCATGTTTCCTATGCCGAAGACCGCGGGGGCACCCGAACCCAGGTGATTTTCAAGGGTGAAAGGCTGTCACTGCATCGCTTTTGGGATACTACAATTCTCTATTGCGAAACCCACGAGCACTGGCGTCAATTGGGCCGACGACTTTACCAACAAGCAAGAAAACAACGGGGAGAAACCGGCCAACCGTTGGCTTGGGCCGATGAATCTCTGGCATTAACTCGATCCATCTATGGTCGACAGCACCGGCATATCGATGACGATTACTGCCACCAATACAGCCCTTTGGTCCAAGAGCGCCTGGTTCTGGCGGCGCTGAGATTGCAAAAACTTATCGCCGCTCGACTTTGATCTTAGTAAGATTTAGATGTTGATAGGTTTCAGGTGCTCCCTGTTTCTCGAACAAAAGCTTCTTTAATAAAAAACCGAGTGGGCAAAAAGTTGTCCACTTATTAAGATAAAAAATTTAATAAAATCAACAGGTTATTAGGGTAGAATTTTAGAGTAGGCAACTTATTGCCCGAAAAGCTAAAAAATACGGGTAGAAACTCGCTGAAGCGGATGATTTTTGTGGGTGGGTTCCGCTAACACTTTGATTTAATTTTGGTTTTTTATGTTGGACAAACTGTGCTTTGAACACTTGAGCCGCACGCCGTTATCCATTTCAGTGCGGTGGAGCTAACGGTACTAATCGCGTTGAACGTTAATGTTTACTGTGTATTTTTAACGAGTCCATCATGCCAACACCTGCCTATATTTCCATTGAAGGTTCGACCCAAGGGAATATCACTCAAGGAGACGTTGCCGCCGATTCTGTCGGTAACGTCTATGTCGAAGGCCACGAAGATGAAATTCTGGTTCAGGAAATCCAGCACATCGTCGCGGTACCCACCGATCCCCAGAGTGGCCAACCCTCGGGCCAGCGGGTGCACAAACCGTTTGCCTTTACCTGTGCGCTGAACAAAGCGGTACCGCTGTTGTATAACTCGCTTACCTCGGGTGAAATGCTGCCCAAAGTCAACGTCAAGTGGTATCGCACCTCCACCGAAGTCAAGCAAGAGCACTTCTTCTCCACCAGTCCGGAAGACGCCACCGTCGTCCATATGGAGACCGTCTTGCCCCACGCTCAAAATCCGCAAAATGCCGATTATACCCAAAAGATCAAGGTGTCCATGGCCTATCGCGAGATTGTTTGGGAGCACGATATTGCCGGTACCTCGGGTGCCGACGATTGGCGCCTGTTTTTACGGAGTTTTAAACTATGGCCACACAAGCGGATTATCGGGTCAAGGCGACCCTGGGCGGTCTCGATCTAGCGGTGACTCACTTCGAGTTGCAAGAAGGTTTGTCCGAACTGTTTCAGTTGACGCTGGACGTGGTCGAACCCCTCCGCGCCTGGCCCAGCGTTAGCGCGACCGACTTAATCGATCGGATGCCAATGATTACTCTGTGGCAGGGCGACACGATCAAACGCCATCTGCACGGCATCATCCACCGGGTGAGCGAAACCGGCCGCGGCGCCCGCTATCAATCCTATCGTATTCACGCCAGCCCCACGCTACCCACCAAGCTTTAGGCGATGACCCCAAAGAACGCCAAGCCAATTATCGCAAGTTATTTGCGACGGAAGTTGATAAGGCGCTGGTCAGAGACATTCGTTACGCAGTGAATAAGGGTTTGATATTAGGCGCGGAGCGGTTTAAAACATGAGGTTGAAACCTCATGTGGACAACGAATGAGATTGCAAAAACGTGGCCCCAAGAATCGAAAAATCATAGAGTAAAAAATGGGGTTTTAAATTTTTACTCTGGCCCTACAGATGTTGCTTGCCAAAATGCTGGAAATCATGTGAGCAGCTCGTAAGTTGGGGGTGAAGAATGAACCCCAACAAAATAGCGCAACACTTTTCGATGGTAATGGTGTTGACGATATTAAATGTTGTTTTATTTTGATTTTTGTTGGGTCATTGACTTGGGTGTGTTGGGGTTCGTGCCTCACCGCCAACCTACGTCTTTCCTTTTGCCAGCACAAGCTTCACCAGAAAACACCGGCGCTAGTGCGTCCTATAAAGTATTGCTACAATCCCCAGCTTTTTCAAAGACTGAACCTAATCTATTTAAGCCTAAGCGTATTATGAACCCAGTTGTCAGTATCATCATGGGGTCGCGTTCCGATTGGCCCACCATGAGCCACGCCACTACCATTCTGCAATCTCTGCATATCGATTACGAGACCCAGGTAGTGTCTGCGCACCGCACTCCACAGCGCTTGGTAGCGTTTGCCGGTGAGGCACCCCGGCGAGGTATTAAAGTCATTATCGCCGGTGCTGGAGGCGCGGCCCATTTGCCGGGCATGACAGCCGCTATGACGCACTTACCCGTTGTCGGCGTACCGGTGAGCAGCAAAGCACTCAAGGGAATGGACAGCTTGCTTTCCATTGTCCAGATGCCGCGCGGCGTGTGCGTCGCCACCCAAGCCATTGGTGAATCGGGCGCTTACAACGCCGGTTTGATGGCTGCGCAAATCCTTGCCATTGGCGATGCTGCGCTGAGTCAACGCTTACAGGAGTGGCGTCAGGCCCAGACAGATGCGGTTCCGTCTGGCGTCGAAGGGTGACGGTTACCGACAGGCATATCGCTATTTTTGGTTGTGGTCAGTTGGCTCAAATGACTGCTCAGGCGGGTAAAGCGCTGGGTTTGCAATTTTCTTTTATTGCCGAGCCGGGCGAGGATTCCCGTTGCGTGGATAAACTCGGCCCGATTATTACCGCTCATCCCCACCTCACCGCCGAAGCGTTATTTCAGGCCTTGGGGAGACCCGATGTCTTTACCGTCGAAAAAGAGATGGTAAATACGCAACTGCTGCAAGGTTTGGAGGGGCTGGCAAAAGTTCATCCCAGTAGCCGGGCGGTTCACATCACCCAGAACCGCATTCGGGAAAAGCGTTTCTTGCAAGAGCAGGGCATTGCAACGGCGACTTTCGAAATAGTCACCAGTCGTCGACAACTTCAGCAATTGCCACAACAACTGGCCTATCCAATTTATATCAAGTCGGCCGAAGCGGGTTACGATGGCTATCACCAATGGCGAATTCGCGACGAGTCTGAACTCACGCAAGAGACACTGCTGCAAGCTGTGGATCAAGGTATCGCAATGATTGCCGAACAGCACGTGGACTACCTCCGTGAGTTGTCGGTTATTGGCGTGCGCGATGGCCGAGGTGAAGTGGTGGTTTATCCCCTTATGGAAAATTGCCATCAGGAGGGCGTATTGTTATCGACCGAGGCTCCAGCGTTTGCGTTGAATCCCGATATTGAAGAGACCGCGAAAGCAGCCATTAACAAATTGATGGTAGCCCTGGACTATGTGGGAGTGTTGACGATAGAGCTCTTTGAAACAGCGCGGGGTCTGGTAGCCAATGAACTGGCTCCCCGCGTTCATAACTCCGGTCACTGGACAATGGAAGGCAGTCGGACCAGCCAATTTGAAAATCATTGCCGAGCCATCAGCGATTTACCTTTGGGTCGCCCCGATATGACGGCACTCGCTGGTTTGGTAAATATTTTGGGAAGTTACGATGATCGCAGCCGTTGTCGTGGAGAAGATATTTTTTATCATCTTTACGGAAAGGAGGC
>JBLIHY010000086.1:0-8860 GCA_047634655.1 Cellvibrionaceae bacterium | reverse complement strand
CGACAACAATTGCAGGTAATACTTCTAAAAGTGGTGCCGTGGGACTGTCTTGCCCGGCTTCATACGTATCCTCTGGCCTCCAGAGCGGATCGGCAATAGGCTCTCCGCGTTTACTGGCCTCATCCAACTTACGATTGTAGCCAGCTAGATTACGCACCCCCAAAGCGGCCATTAATTTGTAGCGGCGCTCCATCTCGCCTACGCACCAGCGAAGCCCATTGGCGGCATCCTTCATATCGGTGATCACCGGAGTTAACAAATGGGGGATGCCTTCATATACGGAAAGCTCCAACATTTTGGGATCTACCAAAATCAGTCGAACGTCTTTAGGAGTTGACTTGTACAACAGGCTCAACAACATGACGTTAATACCCACGGATTTTCCAGCGCCCGTTGTACCCGCGATCAGTAGATGGGGCATTTTCGCCAAATCGGCCACCATGGGCTGTCCAGAAATATCGTGGCCAAGCGCCAATGTCAGTGGCGATTTAGCGGAATCGTAAACCTGGGATGACAACACTTCACTGAGACGGACAATTTCCCGATGTTCGTTGGGGATTTCAATGCCTACGACGGTTTTTCCCGGAATGACTTCAACAACTCGAACACTGACCACTGCGATAGATCGCGCAAGATCTTTGGCGAGACTGGTGATGCGACTGGCTTTAACCCCCGGCGCCGGTTGAATCTCAAATCGAGTTACAACGGGACCGGGAAGTACGGAAACAACCTCGACGGTGACGCCAAAATCCTGCAACTTCAGCTCCAGCAATCGCGAAAGGGCTTCGAGCGATTCTTCAGAGTAACCTTTTTTTGAGTTTTGCGTGTTGGCGTCCAGAAGACTTATAGGAGGCAGCTCACCGGTTGCGGGCGTATCGAACAAGTTGGTCTGTTTTTCCTTTTCAATTCGCCGGCCAATCTCTGGCTTTACCGTGGGAGATTCAATGGACGGAGGGATGCGTTTACTATCTTTTTCCCGCTGCTTGGATAAAGCCTGTTTACGCTGTTGAACCTGAACGTTGGTCGCCTTTCGCTGTTCTCGATGCTGCCGATATTGAGAATACCGGACTTTAAGCCAATCCAGACTTTTCAGAGTACCCAGACCAATCGTGTCCATCACCCAAAGCCAAGAGAGGTCGGTAAAAATGGTGAGGCCCAATAAAATTGTCGCCAGCAGCAATAGATTGGCGCCCACGAAGCCGAAAGCATTCTCTGTCACTGTCGCAATGGAAATTCCCAAAATGCCGCCATCGGCAACTGGCAACATTGGACTCACACCACCAGACTGTAGATCGACTAGGCCCGTTCCGGCGCCTACCACCAGGATCAAACCAATAATGCGAACCAAAAACATCAAACTATTGAATGATATCGGTCGGTTGCGCTCGAAAAACACATGGCACGCCCGGTAGGCAATCATCAGC
This sequence comes from Cellvibrionaceae bacterium, assembly GCA_047634655.1. Taxonomy (GTDB): domain Bacteria; phylum Pseudomonadota; class Gammaproteobacteria; order Pseudomonadales; family Cellvibrionaceae; genus CANLBN01. Next base: position 7,436 of record JBLIHY010000086.1, on the reverse strand, counting down.
GGAAAAAGGTACGCTATATATCCGAATAGAGAAAAAGATACATCGGCAATCCAGGCGCCAATGGGGCCCGCCAGATTTCGTACATTGGTATTACTGCCGGTAGTGGACCAGCCTGGATCATTGAGCGAAAAAGACAGGAGAGCCAGCAATAAAAAGGCACACAGTAATAGCCAACCGATTAATGCACCTTCTTTAATTATTCTCAGTAAAGTATTTTGCAGCGTCGTGGGTTCAGTTGTTGTTGTTGCTGTTTCAGATAGCGTCTTCAAACTTTTTCATCCAAGGTCTGACTTATCTAGAGTGCGGATCAAGATCGGAACCCGCCAGAGAAAATCTCGAGATTGAGTTGGTGAAGTAAAATTCCAACTTATTTTACTGGCTTAGATCAATATTACCAGCCGATATAGTTTATTATTCGGGCGCCCGGAACCGTCGAGGCCGTGAGTGATGCCGAAATGTATTGGTATTAGACTACACCATGCAAAAGAGTCAATGCTGTATCGGGAACATAGCAACGTCTGGTAAAAAATGCTTAAATTATTTCAAAATTTTATTGATTGGATATCGTTATGAGTGTCGCGAAACATCATCGCTTAATTATTCTAGGTTCGGGACCCGCTGGATATACAGCAGCTATCTACGCGGCCCGCGCTAATCTCAATCCCGCAGTTATTACTGGGATACAGCAAGGCGGACAGTTGACGACTACCACCGAGGTAGAAAACTGGCCGGGCGGCCCGGAGGGCCTTCAAGGTCCCGATATGATGGTTCAAATGCAACAGCATGCGGAGCGTTTTAACACCGAAATCATCTTTGACCATATCCACGAAGTCGATATTCAAAACCGCCCATTTACACTTAAAGGTAACGATTCCTATACCTGCGACGCACTTATTGTTGCAACGGGTGCCTCTGCCCGCTATCTGGGACTGGATTCAGAAAAAGCTTTTATAGGCAGAGGCGTTAGCGCCTGCGCTACCTGCGACGGCTTCTTTTATCGCGACCAAAAAGTAGCCGTTATCGGTGGTGGTAACACAGCTGTAGAGGAAGCGCTTTACCTTTCAAACATCTGTAAAGAAGTAGTGCTGGTTCACCGGCGAGACAGCCTACGCGCGGAAAAAATGCTACAGGATAAACTTTTTAGCAAAGTTGAAACTGGCAATATCAGCTTGATATGGAACCATACTCTGGATGAAATTCTGGGTGATGATTCTGGTGTTACAGGTATGCGGCTGAAGCATACGTCGACTGATAATCTCCAGGAAATAACTTTACAAGGTGTATTTATCGCCATCGGCCACACCCCCAATACCAAGATATTTGAGGGAAAATTAGCCATGAAAGACGGTTATATCAACATTAATAGCGGCCTCAACGGTAACGCCACCGAGACTAGCATACCAGGCATCTACGCCGCTGGAGATGTTGCTGATAACGTTTACCGCCAAGCCATCACATCGGCGGGGTTCGGTTGTATGGCGGCTCTCGACGCCGAGAAATACCTAGATAGCTAAAAACCGTATTTGTCGGCCACCGATCGAGGGTATTGACCCATGAAGCTCAGTTGGCTTGACCCCAACGCTTTACCAGCTTTTCCCGATACACATAAGGCGCTAAGCAATCCCAATGGTTTACTCGCCGCTGGCGGTTCACTTTCCCCCGAGTGGTTGCTCACGGCCTATAACCAGGGAATATTTCCCTGGTTCAATGAGGGAGATCCCATTTTATGGTGGACACCCTCCCCTCGACTGGTGCTTTACCCCCACCAGTTTCACATTAGTCGCAACCTACGGAAAATCCTGAAACGCGGAGATTACCGTGTCAGTATCAATAAAAATTTTAGTGCGGTTATCGAGGCCTGCGCCTTACCAAGGGAACAACAAGCTGACGCCTCTTCTTGGATTACCCCAGTTATGTTCGACGCTTACGAGCAACTTCACCACTACGGATGGGCGCATTCGGTGGAAGTTTGGCGGGAACAGACACTGATCGGAGGGCTTTACGGAGTCGCTCTAGGAAAAATATTTTTTGGCGAATCGATGTTTTCCAAGGCATCCAATGGCTCAAAGATAGCTATTGCGCACTTAGTAGAATGGCTCAAACACTGGCAGTATAAGCTTGTCGATTGTCAGGTCCACAGCGATCATTTGCGTCGGCTGGGCGCAATAGAAATTGATCGCCTGACTTTTGAGCAAATCCTGCAGCAAAACGCTGGTATTTCCCCGGCAGCTTTGTGTGAAAAAAATAATGGCGATAAACCCCGGTCGACGTGGCAAAAACAAGACATTACTCTACAGAGCAGCCACTGGGTTCAGAACCAATAGTCCCAACATCGCAGCGGCAAAGCCGACATCTGACGCCCTCTCTTGAAACAAGGAAAATTTTAATGACTGAAATGATTAAATCGAAAGCGGCTGTTGCATGGGGCCCCGGACAACCTTTAACTATCGAAGAAGTTGATGTTATGCCCCCCAAGCAAGGTGAGGTGTTAGTACGAATTGTTGCAACAGGTGTTTGCCACACCGACGCCTTCACTCTGTCGGGTGACGATCCGGAAGGGATTTTCCCCTGTATTCTGGGCCACGAAGGTGGGGGTATCGTCGAGGCGATCGGGGATGGGGTGACCAGCGTACAGGTCGGAGACCATGTGATCCCTCTATACACCCCCGAGTGTGGCGAGTGTAAGTTCTGCAAATCCGGTAAAACCAACCTCTGCCAGCAGATCCGTGAAACCCAAGGCAAGGGGCTAATGCCAGACGGCACCACCCGTTTTTACAAAGATGGCCAGCCGATCTATCACTATATGGGTTGCTCGACCTTCTCCGAGTACACCGTGTTGCCCGAGATTTCGCTAGCCAAGGTGAATCAAGAAGCCCCACTAGAGGAGGTCTGCCTGCTAGGCTGTGGCGTCACCACCGGCATGGGCGCGGTGATGAATACCGCTAAGGTAGAAGAAGGGGCCACCGTTGCCATCTTCGGCATGGGTGGCATCGGGTTGTCGGCCGTGATCGGCACCACTATGGCCAAAGCCGCTCGCATCATCGTCATCGACATTAACGACAGCAAGTTTGAGTTGGCACGTAAGTTGGGTGCTACCGACTGCATCAACCCTAAAGATTATGACAAGCCGATCCAGGACGTGATTATTGAATTGACGGACGGCGGCGTGGATTACTCCTTCGAATGCATCGGTAACGTCAACGTGATGCGTTCTGCGCTTGAGTGCTGCCACAAAGGCTGGGGAGAATCCGTAGTGATCGGTGTGGCGGGTGCAGGCCAGGAGATCAGTACGCGTCCGTTCCAGCTGGTCACCGGGCGTGTCTGGCGTGGCTCTGCCTTCGGTGGCGTCAAAGGCCGCTCTGAGCTGCCTGACATTGTCGAGCGTTACATGAATGGTGAATTCAAGCTAGATCATTTCATCACCCACACCATGGGACTGGAGGACATTAACAGCGCCTTCGATCTAATGCATGAAGGTAAGAGCATCCGTACCGTTATCCACTTCGATAAGTAATCCGGTTCACTTCCCCCGTTTAAGCGCGAGGGCAGTTCTTCAATGAATACAGAGAAGCATTTGATGAGTATTGAAAATCTAAGCTATAACAAGAGCTTTGATGGTTGGATTAAGCAGTACAGCCATCATTCGGAGTCGCTGAATTGCTCTATGCGCTTCTCCATCTACCTGCCGCCACAGGCATCCAATGGGCAAAATGTACCAGTACTGTACTGGCTATCTGGGCTGACCTGTACTGACGAGAATTTCATGCAAAAGGCAGGAGCTCAACGCATAGCCGCCGAGCTGGGAATCGCCATCGTAGCGCCCGATACCAGCCCACGCGGTGACGTGGTGGCGGATGATGAGGATTATGACTTGGGCCAAGGCGCGGGTTTCTATGTTGATGCCACTGAGACGCCCTGGAACCGACACTATCGGATGTATGACTATGTGGTCAACGAACTACCACAACTGATCGAATCGACTTTCCCGGTCAGCGATCAAAAAGCCATCGCAGGTCATTCAATGGGTGGGCATGGTGCCTTAATTGTCGCCCTCCGCAACCCTGCGCGTTACCGCTCTGTATCAGCCTTCAGCCCTATCAGCAATCCGCTGAGCAGCCCTTGGGGTAGAAAAGCCCTGACCGCGTATCTGGGTAAAGATACCGATTCCTGGCAAGTTTATGATGCCAGCGTACTGCTGCGGCAGGCGACACAGAAGATCCCTGCCCTGGTAGATCAGGGTGAAGCGGACGAGTTTTTAATCGAGCAGCTGAAACCGGAGATGCTGGAAACTGCGGCGATGGCTGGCGATTATCCCCTGCAGCTGCGCCGCCACGACGGTTACGACCACAGCTATTATTTTATTGCCAGCTTCATTGAAGACCACCTACGTTTTCATGCCTCGCACTTTGGATAAGCCGTCTTGTTAGAATTCATACCGTGTCGTAATCGCATTGAGATGGTGGGCAATGATTGAATTATCGCATTTACTTGAAGCCAATTGTTCAATAACAAGGCTCTTAATTCCGCGCTGGACGCAGCAGCGGAAGAGGGACGCCCTCTCTAACTTTAACCCTCGAGATTGAATTTAGCTCATGCGAAGAGGCTAAAACAGAGTGAATCTGCGACCCGATATGCCGCCTGACTGACGCCCGCCAAGTCGCAGCACCAGTCATGCTAGTCACAAGAACTGAACCACACGTAGCCTATTTTATTGCAAATAATTCGATGCTATTCTGCTACCTACACAGCGCCTACACACTGAGCGGTCTCGTTTACAGATACTTCATTTGTACTTTTATACTGGTCTATCTATTTGAAAAAAATGAATAAAAAAATTATTCCTGTTGATTGCTGAGTTGAGTTGTTTAAATGCCAAGATTATGAATCACTCAGACGACGCTATTAAGCAGACTGATGAAATCGTTTCCAAGCTGGAATCCTTGGAGTTTTTCCAGACGCAGAACCATAAATGCAGTTATCTGCCAGAACAGCAGGCATCCACTGTTTTTTTAAATCCCAACCAGCGTATCGACAATACGCTTTACTCGCAGCTCGCCGAACTTGGTTTCCGTCGCAGCGGGTGCCACGTTTACAAACCTATGTGCCGAAACTGCCAAGCTTGTATACCGGTGCGAATACCCGTAAACGATTTTAGAATCAATCGTCAACAGAGGCGAACCAAGAAATACAACCAATCTCTGGTTGTACGCCCAGTGGACACTATTGACACCGACGAGCACTACACTCTCTATCAACGCTATATCAACGAGCGCCATGTAGACGGCGATATGTATCCGGCCAGCCTCGATCAGTTCCAGAGTTTCCTCAGCGGCAAATGGCTCTCGACGAAGTACTTTGAGTTTCGAGACGAGGGGCGCTTGGTGGCAAGCTCTGTTGCCGACGTGATGGATAATGGGATTTCCGCTGTCTATACGTATTACGATCCAGAAATTACTCAGCGCAGTTTGGGTATCTATGCGATTCTTCATCTGATCGAACAGGCAAGGCAGCAACAGTTAGCCTCTGTATACCTAGGTTACTGGATCGAGGAATCCCCAAAAATGCGCTACAAGTCGGCTTTTAAACCTTTGGAATTTTTCAGCGAAGGCAAGTGGCTACGAATTGATAAGCCGATACGAAGCAAGAGCCAGTAACTCATCCACCGCTACCCGCAGCGATAACCTATTTATACTTTACAACGTACGCGCAGAAATCATCTGTTCTGTAGCTTTTGATCATCGTTTTTAGGAAATACTGGGATCGATCCAGCCAATCCAAGCAAGCATGCTGCAAAGCAGCTGGCGACGCTTAGGCGTCAGTATTTTTATCAGTGGGGTTTTGGCCCAAACCGGCCGTCAGCTTTGCGCGGAGTCTGGCTTCAATTTTAGGCATAAACTCAGCAATAACTTCATCGATTATATTAACATTCTCAGACATCCACTTTTCTTGAACGCTGATTTTTGCCGGTGGCCGCTCGGGTAATGCCGATGCTGACGATAGAGTATTACTTGCAAGACGCTGGCGAAGGTGTTCGGGGAGAAATGGATTGTTCGAAGGTTTTATAGCTTTTATTGCTTTTGCAGACGATTCGGGACTTGCTACAGCACTTTTGTCAGTTTTGTTGAGCGGAGGGTGTTGACCAATTAGAAAATGGGACGCCTCTCCATGCTTGGGGCGAGACTGAGTAGCATTTTTCTGCAACGCTGATTTTTTTAATTGAGGAATAAGATTGTCTACGATGCTGTCGCGGACGACCTTTTCCTTAAGCAAAGGAATACCATCGTCTGAGACCTCAGAGGCCAGCAGTATTTTAATTGACTGCAATTGATCCAATAACGTATTTTGTTGTTTTTCCCGATTCAAGGGTCTCCTCGCATTTAAACCATCGTCACGATTTATGTCGGAATTTATCAACGAGCCGCAATGCGATGGGATTTTAACGGGTAACCGCGGTCTCGATAAAACTGATAATGATTGCGTGTTGCGGCCAGACAACTTTCATCCTGAACAACAATTTCACTGACCCGCTGGAAGCGACTAAAATACTCGGGCACAGTTGCACCCAGATTAATGATCAGTTCGTGATAGGACTCCCGGTCTTCGTCCCAGACCACGACAATAGGTGCAGAGTCTGCCGCGTCTTCCTCGGTTTGTAGCTGATGAGGGAGAAAACTCTCTGGCTTAAATGACCAGAGTTGATCGCTCAACTGTCCGGCCTGTGCCACTCCATCGACGCTGATAACCACGCGGTAACCTCGATGAAGCGCTTTTTCAGCCAACCTGCACGCGTAATGTATGCGTGCTATCTGATCGTGATCAGGTAGAACGTAGAAGTCTATAAGGGTCACAGGCGAGGAATATTTCTAGGTGCGATTCAACAAGTAATCGATCAGCAAAGGGACGGGGCGACCCGTTGCTCCCTTTTGTTTGCCGGAATACCAGGCCGTTCCCGCAATATCCAGATGGGCCCAGCATTCAAAGCTCTCTGCAAAACGCGATAGAAAACAAGCGGCCGTTATGGCTCCGCCGTAGCGGCCGCCAATATTTGCCATATCGGCGAAATTACTATCTAGTTGCTTCTGATATTCTTCCCAAAGTGGCATGCGCCAAGCTCGATCACCACTGGCGTTCCCTGCGTCCAAAAGTGTCTGGGCAAACTCGTCGTTGTGACTAAATAAGCCAGTAGCTTCATTTCCCAAGGCCACGGCACAGGCACCGGTTAAGGTGGCGATATCAACCACTGATTGGGGTTTGTAACGCTCTACGTAAGTGAGAACATCACAGAGTACCAGTCGACCCTCGGCATCGGTATTTAGTATTTCGATAGTCTTACCTGACATGGAAGTAACAACGTCTCCAGGTTTGGTTGCTGTTCCGCTGGGCATATTTTCGGCGGCCGCGACAATGCCGACAACGTTAATCTTAGCTTCCAGTTT
>JBLIHY010000085.1:0-9287 GCA_047634655.1 Cellvibrionaceae bacterium | reverse complement strand
TGGCGCCAACAATAGAGAAAGGTTTGCAATTGATAGAACTCTATCACGGAAAATCGGTCTACATCACTTGGCTGGAAAGATTGCTTGAAGTGGCCAATCTGCACACTAAAATCCATATACATTTTTCGTTTATACTATATGCAATTCTCGACTCATTAAGTATCCTTACAACTATGAAATTATTTAGCCCGATTAAAATTCTATCTCTGTCGTTTTTAGTAGCTGTTGTGTTTATCACGGGTTGTGAGACCAATGGTGCTGAAGATACTCTTGTAATCTTTGACGAAGACTCAAACGACGTCACATTCGCCAACAAAAAATACAATCGCAAACTAGCGGCCCGTGAAGAGCAGAAATGGCGCGATAAAAAAACTATTTACAAAACTGGATCTACCGCCGCCAATCCCGCGGGTGGATTGGAACGTCCTCCTGAGGAGCAAGAGCAAGCGCAAGCGGAACAACAGACAGCCTCTAGCCAAGTCTATAATTACAACGCTAATCCCAACCTACGCTATGGAACCGACGCCCCGATCGATTACGAAGAATACAAACGCTGGCGAGCGGCAAGCGGCACTGAGGATTCAGCGGAATACCAACGCTTTAAATTGTGGCAAGAATTTGAAGAATATCGTAACTGGCGAGAATCTCTGGATAATCAACCTGAATAATATAGCGGCAGCCACATGACTGCGCTGAAAATTCCGCTTCCCGCGGTTGATAATCAACTGGGTAGTTGATTATCAACGTGGCAAGGGTTTGCGTCTACAGCCTTAAACCCGCACTAGAATAAGCTCTCCTCTCCATTCAACGACGCCTTGATCAGCTTTACGACCGACGGGCCCCGTGAAACACAGATCTGCTAGCGTCATCCGAAGCAAGCCGTTAGCAAATGAAATCCCTGTTTTGCTATGCTTTCGCAGAAAAGTAATCTCTACCTGTGTTTAACAACCAACCGATGGCTAGATGCCACTGTACGGATAATTTTCCAACCAAAAAGGATGTCGAAACCATCGTATTCAGTAACTGATTAGCTTGGTTTGTGAGTGAGCTTTAGAGAGCTGAATCTCAGAATAAATTGCACTGGAACCGTGAATTTGTCGCGCACGTTCATCATCTATTTTTATAAATTTTATATTTATCTGATTGGGAAGTCGGACTTTTTTCAGGAAAATCCAACTTAATTCTGGCTCACCTCTTCCTTCATTTCATTGACAGTTTTATGGCGGACATCCAGCCCTTTAACCATAAATATAATGTGCTCGGCAATGTTAGCCGCATGGTCGCCAATGCGCTCTAATGCGCGCAGCGCCCAACTAACATTCATAGCGCGAGAAATATTGCGTGGATCCTCCATCATGTAAGTGATCATTTCACGCATGGCCGTGTTGTACTCTCGATCAATATTATCATCCTCGTGAGCCACCTGTAGAGCGATGTCAACGTCGTAGCGAGCAAAGGCAGTCAAGGTATTGCTCACTCCCTGCTGTACTCGATTGCCCAAGTTGCGCAATTCCTCGTAACCGTGCGGCAAACGGCCACTTTCTGAAATTTCGATAGCCATCTTGGCAATTTTATTAGCCTCATCACCCATGCGCTCCAAGTCGCGAGTAGCTTTGGATATCGAAATTACCAGCCGTAGGTCAGAGGCAGTGGGCTGTCGTCGGGCAATAATCTGAATGCACAAATCATCCAGTGCCTTTTCCCGAGCATCAACTTCCGCTTCGACGCGAATTACCTTACTCGCCAGATCGGTGTCGAGCTTCGTAATCGCCTGAACCGAATCGCTAATTTGCTGCTCAATAAGGCCGCCCATTTTCAAAAATTCGGTTTTCAGATCATCCAGCACTGCGTTGTACTGTTGCGAGATGTGCCGATCGATATTTAATTTATCCATTGAATACTCCAGCGATAAGCGGTGGTTGTGGTTAAATCGCGATTCATTTAGCCAAAACGCCCAGTGATATAAGCTTCCGTCAAATCGTGATCCGGATTAGTGAATACTTTTTCAGTATCATTCACTTCCACCAGCTTACCTAAGTGGAAATAAGCCGTGCGCTGCGAAACACGGGCTGCCTGTTGCATCGAGTGAGTCACAATTGCAATCGTAAAATTTTCGCTGAGCTCATCAATCAGTTCTTCAATCCTGGCGGTTGCAATAGGGTCCAGAGCCGAACAAGGCTCGTCCATCAGGATGACTTCCGGACTGACCGCAATGGTCCGGGCAATGCATAGGCGTTGTTGTTGACCACCCGAAAGACTGGTGCCGGACTCGCTCAGCCGATCCTTGACTTCTTCCCACAGCCCGGCTCGCTGCAAGCTGGTTTCAACAATCTCATCGAAATCCGTGCGGCGGGAAGCCAGGCCATGAATACGCGGGCCGTAGGCAACATTGTCATAAATTGATTTAGGGAAGGGGTTGGGTTTTTGGAAAACCATGCCCACGCGGGCGCGCAAGGGCACCACATCCAGCTTTTTATCGTAAATGTCCTGCCCTTCGAGTTGCAATTTACCCTTTACCGAGCAGGTATCAATAGTGTCATTCATGCGGTTCATGCAGCGCAGGAAGGTAGATTTGCCACAACCCGATGGGCCGATCATAGCGATCACTTCATTGATACCAATATCGACACTGACATCGTAGATAGCTTGCTTTTTGCCATAGAAGACATTGACCTCACGCATGGACATCTTCGGATTCTCTACATAGGGAACGCCGACCGTTTCGCCTATTTCATCAATATCTGTGACCTTGTTTTTCTGGCTCATGGGACGCTCTTTCAGAGCTCGGTTGAATTCAGGCATTTTTGCATCGATTGAGGTGATCATATTAACACTCCACTACCAGCGCTTTTCAAGTCGTTTCCTTGCCCACACAGCAAAAGCATTCATTGTGATCAAGAAGAAAATTAAAATCATAATGGCGGATGAGGCTTTCTCATTAAAACCCGCATCGGCATTGCGGAACCACTGAAAGATCTGCATTGGCAGCGCTGTCGCTGGATCCGTTACTGAAACAGGGACGTCTGGAATAAAAGCCGCCATACCGATCATGAGTAGCGGGGCGCTCTCACCCAGGGCCTGGGCCAAGCCGATAATAGTACCCGTCAATATTCCGGGCATAGCCAACGGTAAAACGTGATGGACCACAACCTGCATTTTTGAAGCGCCAATACCATAAGCGGCCTCGCGTATGGAAGGTGGAACAGCCTTGATAGCAACTCGACTGGAAATAATAATCGTTGGCAAGGTCATCAAAGCCAGTACAAATCCGCCCACTAACGGAGTGGAGCGCGGGAGACCAAAAAATGCCAAAAATATTGCCAAACCCAAAAGACCAAAAATAATGGAGGGTACCGCCGCCAGGTTATTGATATTGATTTCGATGGTGTCTGTCCATTTGTTTTTCGGCGCGTATTCTTCGAGATAAACTGCCGCCGAGATGCCAATAGGAAAAGAGAGAAGAAATGTCACCAATAGCAGCCATAGAGAACCGACGGCGGCACTGAGAATACCCGCCTCTTCAGATTGCGCGGAATCGCCGGAGGTAAAGAAGCCGGTATTCAATTTTTTATAGATCAAGCCCTGCGAATACAGCTGATCGATCCAAGCCAATTGCTGCTCTTCAAAGAAGTTTTCGCCGGGATTTCCGGGTTGACCCCGTCGCTTGAGCAGATAATCCACCTTATCATCCACCAGGGCATCAACTGTAATGGTCGTATTCAGCAAAGAGGCGGCATCTGTCTTGAACTTGTCCTGAATGCGATAACCGGTGGCCTTAATCGCAAACAATTTTCGTAGCAAGCGTTTATCCTTGCGGGAACTGACCTGTAATTTATCGTAGATAGCTTGTTTGACAACAACATCGTAATTGGCTGCTAATATTTGATTCAAATCGTCGGTATCACTGATGGCCAAAGTATTCGCATCGAGATTGACTTCAATGGGCATAAAGTGGAAGAAGAAGCCTTGAGTGCCCTTGCCGATAATATTGGTAAATAAAAACAGCAGGCAAAACAGGCCAAAACCGATGGAAATAATGCCGTAAATACGAAACCGTCGCTCGGCGCGATAACGCCGGGACAGATTTTTATTCACCAGATCAATCGTCTTGGGTCGACAATTGTCTCGTGGAAGTGACGGACCGGAATTATTCATATTGCTCACGGTATTTTTTCACAATTCTCAAGGCTAAAAAGTTCAGTAGCAAAGTGATCAAAAATAACACCAATCCCAATGCAAAAGCAGCCAAGGTCTTCGCGCTGTCGAACTCGTGATCACCGATGAGTAAGGTGGTCATTTGCACGGTCACTGTAGTCACCGAATCAAGTGGATTGATGGTCATTTTTGCCGCCGTACCGACTGCCATCACAACAATCATGGTTTCGCCAATGGCGCGCGAAACCGCCAGCAATATGGCACCGACAATTCCGGGCAACGCGGCGGGGAGCAGTACCTTTTTAATCGTTTCCGACTGAGTAGAACCCAAACCCAGGGAGCCATCTCGCAGAGATTGCGGCACCGCATTAATAACATCGTCTGATAGGGACGAAACGAAGGGGATGATCATCACTCCCATAACCAAACCCGCCGCCAGTGCACTTTCTCCAGAAACTTCCAACGGACCGATAGTAAAAACCAGTAGGTCAAGTTCCAGACCCTGAAGGGCGCTCTTGACCAAAGGCGCGACCGTTAGAGCAGCAAAAAAACCATAGACCACAGTGGGAATACCCGCGAGAATTTCCAGCAGTGGCTTGACGACGGCTCGGACCTTGCTATGCGCATACTCAGACAAGTAGATAGCGGTCATCAAACCGGTGGGTACGGCCACTAGCATCGCAATGGCGGAAATCAGCATCGTGCCGAGAAATAGTGGTACGGCACCAAAGGCTCCGGAGCTGCCCACCTGGTCGGCGCGGATAGCTAACTGTGGACTCCAGTGGGTTCCGAAAATAAATTCGCTCAGAGGGACGGTACTGAAGAAAAGTAAGGATTCAAATATTACCGACAGTACGATGCCGGCCGTAGTGAGAATGGCCAGTGTGGAACAGACTAACAAAGTGACAACAAACACACGCTCAACTACGTTACGTGCGCGATACTCACTGGTAATCTTGCGCCGCCCCCAAAACCCCAAACCTACGAGGCTGCACATAATTAACACTGATAGCAACATTTGACTGATATGGCGCAAACTGGTGACGCGTTCGGCAGCGGCAATTAGCTCGGGTTCAGCTTCTGTTAGGTAAACAACGCCCGAGGAGATGCTCTCAACTTTTTCGATCAACAGCGCCAGCTTTTCCGGCGGTAGATCGCGCTGCTCGGGCGTCAGGTACTGAATGACGATTTGTCGAATAACGAAATCATCGAGAATCGTCCAAAACAACAACATGAAGAGACAGGGAATGGCACACCAGAGGGCTGCCTGAGCACCGTGGTAAATGGGCAGCGAGTGCAGATGCTTAAGGCCACCGGCTCGATTGGCAACAGCGATAGAGCGACTGCGACCCAACAGATAAACGACGGCTACTCCCAGCAATATCAGCGCAAAGATTGTTGATAAACTCATAGGTTTGCCACCAGGATAAAACCGGGCTCGGGAGGCTACTGAACCGGGCTGCAACGATTAACCGTGCTGGAAAATCATCGCTAAAAGAATGGGCGAATCTTTATAGTAATAGCCATCATAACCGCCAAGAGATTAGATAAGTAAGATGACAATTTTATGATAGCGTAATTTCAGCGGCTTCCAAATGCCTGACAAGCTCTGGAGAAGTACTTAGAAATACTCTGATTAATTCATCCATGAATTAATTTTTTGTCGAAAAAAAAGAATTGAATGCTTGTTTTTCTGGAATTTTCCCACACCGCAGGAATCTCTAAATTGATCAGAGATTCCTTAGATAATAAGGTTAGCGCACTCTTGCGGATAAATCTTTTCACAACGCAAGCCTGACGGTCACTATTGCGATGTGGCATAAGAAAGCATCGGTATTATATTGATTAACACTCAATTGTGTACCTGTTTAAACATTATTGTTTTAATCGTTGTTATCCAATTCGATTTCCGTACTCATCTCACATCAAAGCTCGGCTCTTGCACCTTGTCTACAGGCAAGGCAAATTAAAAGCCCGCTGCCTACCAATAGCGTCAATACACCACGGGAATTGGCTTTATATTTTAGGTGGCGGCGGTGTTATCTGGCCGTTACCATTACTGATCCGATATTTATTGATGCTGGCATACTCGATTATTCGCCTCACGCCAGCGCGAACAGTTCAAATGTCATTAGGCCCTATCGGTCAGGTGCTCTGCGTTCGCAATAGCCCGCTCGGCTAAAGGCAGGAATATCTCAGCGACAATCAATACCTGTGATTTGTAGTTAAAATAACGCCGCCGCCCCCACAGTGGATGATCTGTTTTCTGAGATAGAAAGGCGGCCAATTTCACTATCTTATGCCGATGATCAAAGCAGGAAAGTTCGATATTCCCCAATAAAAAAGCTCTATCGGAATAGAGCAACTCACCCAAAGGACGACTGCCCAGAGACTTTAAGCCAGTATTCAGATCCATCATCAAAGTATTCGGAATCAAAGTACGCGCGAAGACCCAGGGCGCCCCATCGAGACAGAGCAAGACCTCACGAATCCAAATAGGCTCCGGCTTGCCGCTAGCAATATATTCACCTTTCTCTGGCTGCAGAATCTTTTCCCCGAGTAACTTCACCTCAAAAAGCTCGCCGTGGCGCTTGAGTCTTTCGGTCAGGCTATCCTCGGACAGCAGCCAATCTCTGAAGGGCGAGGCCGGCAAGCTTGATATTCTGTCGGGAGAACGCCAATGGTTTGATCCACCGTAGGGGAAACCTGCAACCGTCATTTTTACTTTCTCATCGCGCCTAGTTGTGGTTTTGCGAAAGAGCATAAATCGTTAACGCATACCCTGTAGTTTGCAAAAATTAATCGTCGACCTAGGATAAGTTGATTCCTTCCCGTTGAACGCAATGTTTTTTCCTTTGGGCAGTACTTTATCGCGATTCAGCGCCTCGATCAGATTTACTGGCGGCGATGTGTCGTTACTAGCAGTGATTACTAGCAGCCATTTTTGGCTCAAAGCGCGCGAAATGCTGTGAAGAAAGAGAAAACCGTAGGCGACCGCCAACTGTCGCGCCTCTACTCATAAACCAAAATTGACGGATACTGGTTTCGGCAAAACTAATTGTGCGGTACTCATGCCATCGTCGTAGAATGTGTCTTACTGACGTTTATCCATCTCCACCAGACGTAGATCAAACTGGACATTTACCTCAAAACTGATGGTGGGATCGTTGGCCCATTCACCTAAACCCAACCCGAAGGTTCGCCGATCAACGACAGCGTTTGCCGAAAAATCCACCTGTCCCGACTCGTTCTCAACCCACCGAAACCGTAGCGGAACCGATGTCTGGAAACCTTTTATGGTCAGCGTGCCATTGGCAACAAAGCCATCTTCAAAACGCTGAAAGTCGCTCGCTTGGTAAATCGCTTGCGGGTAACGCTTTACATAGAACCACTCCGGTGTCGCCAATGCGCTGTCGAAGTCGTCACTATAAGCCGTCACCGAAGACGTATCGACCTTAACCCGGAAAAATCCCGCGTCTATGGCTTGTGGATCAAAAAAGAGATCGGCCTCAAAACGTCTGAATTCGCCCTTAAAAGGTTCATCACTATAACGGCCAGTGAATGCCAGCCTTCTCGGGCCATCACTCGTTCGCCACTGGCGATCCGTGTGAGCGATCGGGGCTTTCTCGACAAGCTCCAGCTCTGTGCGAATTGCTGCAGAATTCGCTACATTCACCGCTGTCGAAGGCGTCCGCGCCCAATAAAACGATGCCGCGAAAATAAACAATAGGGCCGACAGGAAAATGCTAAAGAATCGCCGTGGCGACTTATTGGGTAACATTCTCAGCATCACATCACTGCGGTGCAGTCGATGGTGAACGATTGCCATAACGATATGTATCGCTAGCAAGAGGCCAAGCGCCACGAACAACCACCAGTGGACACTGGCAGCGGCCGCTTGCCATGCAGCGGGGATCCACGGCAGATCGGGAATGCTGAAAGTATTAAACCAGCGAAAGGGGAAATTGGCCGCCGAATTGACGACCCAACCGCTCAGAGGAAGCGCAAACATCAAAACGTAGAGCAGCCGATGGCCTGCCTCGGCCAAACGCTGATTAGTAATACCAATGCCTTTGGCCGCTCGCGGAATGGGGTTGCCCCAACGCCAGAGCAAACGACATATCACCAAGGCAAGAACACTAATGCCCATGGATTTATGCAGGACAAACAACTTGATTTTTAGGGGGGAGTTTTCCACCTCTTCGGCGATCAATCCAAGTGCAATCGCCAAAAAAATCAGCAAGGCAATTAGCCAGTGAAATCCCTGGCTAACCAAACCCCAACGAAAAAAGTGATTTTTAAAAATAGAACGCTGCTGCATGCATGCCTGATTCGTTAGCCCTCCGCGAGTAAAGCGTTATGCTAAAACGCTACTGATATATAGCCAGCTTCGACTACTGGCTTGGTAAAGCATACTTATTTCCACTCTAAAAATAACCGCATACATTGTTAGGGCAAATAATATGCCGATAAAAGCGCACTCGCTGATTCGCCATCAAAAAACATAAGCTAGGGAACTTTAATACCCTCGACCGCAATGCTTATTGGAATTTGCGTTCCAATCAGTTTGGCATTAGCATCCATCCCAAAATCCAGACGATCGATAGTAACGGTCGCGCTAAAACCAATTTTGTCCTTGCCAAATTGCTGGCCAATTTTATTGAGAACAACTTTTAAGATAACGGGCTTGGTAACACCCTTGAGGGTGAAATCGCCAACCATATCCATGGTTTTTTCACCAGTTTTGATCACTTCGGTGCTTTTAAAGGTCATAGTGGGAAATTGCTCTGCGTCAAACCACTTAGCAGCCCTCATGTGGCTGTTCCACTTATCGTCGTTAAGATCGATGCTGGAAGTTTGAATGATAACCTCAACCCTCGCCTGCTCAACATTATCGGGGTCAAAACTGAAGCCTCCCTCGAAGCCAGTGAATGCGCCTGTGGATGTGCTAAAACCCAAGTGATCGACGTTGAAAAACATTTGTGTGTGCGTCTTGTCGAAAAGGTAGTCGGCAGCAAACAGCGGTGAACCAAAAACCATTAGTAAAACCAGTAACAAGTGCTTCATATGTATACGCCTCCGAAAAATGAATTTCATAGTGGTTATTGTACCTCTGAATGACAGAGTTTCCG
>JBLIHY010000084.1:0-9333 GCA_047634655.1 Cellvibrionaceae bacterium | reverse complement strand
GATCGTCTGACGCCGGTAACAGCCGAATTTCAACTAGCGTGGCTAATCGCGTTCAACGATCGACTTTTTGATACGCTACCCGAACAAAAAATTGCCAGCGTTACGGAAAATCTTGGGCGCGCTGTTGCCACAAACGGTTTGACGCTAGACACCGAGCGCGACACCTGGTCCGAATTTTTGCGAAGCCAATTACAGGAGCATTCGCAATGAGTAAAAGACGCGTCCTCAGAGAACGTCAGATCAGACTCGAGGAGATCAAGAGCATTATCAATGCGATGAAAAATCTCGCGTTCCTGGAGACACGCAAGCTCGACCAGCGTCTGGACAATCTGAAAAACATGCTTGCTGACACGAAAGCGCTAACCGCTGATTTTCTTCATTTTTTTTCTCCGGCAGCGGCCAATGCCCCGCTATCATCTTGCCTGTGGGTAGCATTTGGATCAGAACGCGGTTTTTGCGGCGACTTTAACAAAACGCTGTTAGCTGTCTTGAAGGAAAAGATCCCCGCGAATATAGCAAAGGAAAACCCCGTGATTGCAGTGGGCTCGCGCCTGCATTCACTGTTTGAACTGAACCAAAGATCGGGAAGGAGGATTGCTGGTGCCTCAGTGGCTGAAGACATATTGCCGATGCTTACCGGCCTTGTGGATTGCATCGACCTCGAACAGCAAAAACTGGGGCCGGACAAAGCCTACCAGGTAGTGGCGATTTATCACGATATCGACTCTAACCGCGTTGAAAGCCTGGCACTACTGCCGCCCTCATCGCGCTCAATGACAAAGGATGTCAGCTTCCGGGAGCCGCCCTTAACCAATCTTGCTCCCGACGTTCTTTACGGGGAACTCATCCAACAGTATCTCTTCGTGGCCCTGCAAGAGATCGCTACCGTGTCACTGATGACGGAAAACCAACGACGTTTACAACACATGGACGGGGCAACTCAATACCTGGAAAAAACAGGCAAACAATTATCTCAGCGCTACCAACAACTGCGGCAGGAAGCAATTACCGAAGAGATTGCGGTGAGTATGTCGAATTATTAATTTGATATGGAATGTTCGATACGGAATGTAAGGGTAAGAATGAATCCTATCTTCAAGCTTTTATTAGTAGAGAAAACTCATGACAACTTCATTAAATACGATCAAGGCAGAACCGCAAGAAACAAGTGCGGCCATTCAACCAAATACCATGGCTTCTGTTTACGAAGACCTATCCTGCGAGTTGGATCGCGGCTTTCACGTCTGGTTAAGCACTGTGACAGCCGGGATATCACCGGTCTCGGTGAGCTTAGCGTATACCGACTGGCTGATGCACTTAAGCCTCTCGCCGGGAAAAATTTTCAGATTGTGGTCAGAGGCCGCAGAAAAAGCCATGAGCTTTAGACCATTACTGTTAAACACTGGCCAATGGGGTGGGATACTCGGAGAAACAGCCGATAAAAAAGACAAGCGTTTTAAAGACGATGCCTGGAACCAGTTTCCTTTCAGCCTGTATCAACAAATCTTTTTATCCATAGGGGACTCGTGGCAGGCAGCAGTGACCGAGATCGACGGCGTTAGTCAGCACCACGTCAATGTCGTGGCCTTTTTCAACCACCTGTGCCTGGATGCGCTGGCGCCGTCCAATTTTATTGCCACCAATCCGGTTGTTTTGGCAAAAATCCGTGAGACTTTCGGTCAGTCCTTAGCACTCGGGCTGCGCAATTTTTTGGATGACTCACAACAATTGTTTTTGGGTGAGCTGCCTCACCATTTACACCCCTTTGAAGTCGGCAAAGATCTGGCAATATCGCCCGGCAAAGTGGTATATCGCAATCGCCTGATTGAATTAATTCAATACAGTCCCACTACCAAGAAAGTGTACGCGGAACCGATTTTGATCGTACCCGCGTGGATTATGAAGTACTACATTCTGGATCTAACACCCGGTCAATCTCTGGTGGAATATTTGGTTCAACAGGGCCACACGGTTTTCTTGATTTCCTGGAAAAATCCCAATGCAGAAGATCACGATATTGGTTTTAACGATTACATGAAGTTGAGCGTGATGGAGTCACTCGATGTCATCAACACTATTGTGCCTGATCGTAAAATTCACGCAGCGGGCTATTGTATCGGTGGCATTTTACTCAGTATTGCCGCGGCATGGATGAGCCAACGCAATGATGGTCGCCTGCAAACAGTAACCCTACTGGCGGCACAATCAGATTTTGACCGAGCGGGAGACTTGCTACTTTTTATGGATGAAAGTCAACTGGCTTTTCTCAGTGAGATCATGAAGCAACAAGGCTATCTGAATAAATTCCAGCTAAAAAGTATTTTTCAGATCATGCATGCCAATGATCTTATCTGGTCATATTTAATTAACAATTATTTGCTTGGCGAACGCACACCCGTTTCAACGTTAATGGCTTGGAGTGCAGACGTGACTCGCATGCCGTATAAAATGCACAAAGAATATTTGGAGAAGTTATATTTGCATGACGAACTCTCCGAAGGCGATTATGAAGTGGATGGCAAAACAATTGTTCTGCGCAGTATAAAACTGCCAATTTTTTCTCTCGCTACAGAAAAAGATTATTTATCACCCTGGCGCTCTGTCTACAAACTGCATTTATTTACCAATACCGATATCACTTTTGTATTAACTAACGGTGGTCATAATGCAGGCATCGTTAGCGAATTAAAAAACCCCCATCGTCATTATCATATTGGCACGACACCGAAAGATGCGCCCTACATTTCTGCGTGCCACTGGCTTAAAGAGCACCAAGAGCTGTACCCAGGTTCCTGGTGGTCTGCATGGCACCAGTGGCTAATAAAGCATTCTACAAAGCAGAAAGTGGCTGCGCCCACTATGGGTAGTTCCAGTTACCCACCGCTGGACGACGCGCCGGGAACCTATGTTCATCAAAAATAAACCCTTACCTCTATCATCATTGAACTGAACGCGGAGCAAAAGACAATGAGCTTTATTGAAAAATTCGACGTTGGTGACGCCTTTACCACGTCCTTGCGGGTACTTGAAAAACATGTCGACGACCATTACCTGATCTTGGAATGCCGCTCTCTCGACGAGCAAACGCAGAGCGAGACGGCAGCGACCGAAAAAGTGGAGCAACCATTAAGCCATCCGCCAAACGCCGATTTTGGGGACAGGCGCAGAAACTATAACGAAGAACTTATCGCCCAGAAAAGCGGCTACACGCCACTCAGAACAGCTATCGTACATCCAGTGGATGCCAACTCTTTAATCGGCGCCATAGAGTCAGCTGAAGCGGGACTTATCACCCCAGTGTTGGTTGGACCGGAAGCCAAAATCAGGGCGGTCGCCGATAGGGAAAATATCGACATCGGGGCCTATGAGCTGGTCGCTACCGAACATAGCCACGCGGCCGCCGCCGCCGCGGTTGAGCTGGTGCATAAAGGTCGAGTTGAAGCCTTGATGAAAGGCAAAATTCACACCGATGAATTGATGGAACCCATCGTAGCCAAAACCGGCGGCTTGCGCACAGGCCGCCGTATGAGTCATGTCTTGGTCGTTGATATTCCCAGCTACCATAAGCCTCTGTTTATCACCGATGCCGCCCTCAACATCCATCCAAGTCTGACCGATAAAAAAGACATTGTGCAAAATGCCATCGATCTGTTTCGAGCGATACGATCGGGCACCCCCAAGGTGGCCATTTTATCGGCGGTGGAAACGGTGGATGAAAATATCCCCTCGACACTCGACGCCACTGCCCTGTGTAAGATGGCTGATCGGGGACAAATCACCGGCGGCATTCTCGACGGACCACTGGCTATGGATAACGCTATTTCCCGCGCGGCTGCCGAAGCTAAAAAAATCGTATCCGAGGTGGCGGGAGACGCCGATATTATCGTGGCCCCCAATATGGAAACGGCCAATATACTCAGCAAGCAACTCACGTACCTTTTTGGTATCGAAGCACCGGGTATCGTATTGGGCGCGCGAGTACCGATTATCCTAACCAGCCGCGCGGCCAGCAGTGAAGGGCTGACCCGCCAGGCCTCGTGCGCGTTAGCCCTACTTTTCAGTCGGCGTCAAAGCTTGGTAGAGACCAGGGAGCAGAAATAGCATGAAAAGAACGATTCTGACCTTAAATGCCGGTTCATCGACACTTAAATTTGCGCTGTTTGAATCTAGCCAAGGTGCGCTCAAGCGACTTTATTCAGGCCTGATTGACTACGCTGGTGCTACCGCCAATCTGCGTTTGCAAGACGCGAGTGGCACGACGATTCATAACGCGCAATTAGAAAAGACAAATGCGGTAGCCGAGCAAGCCATCGATTGTATTGAAAAGGTATTGCCGGATATCCACCTGGGCGCGATTAGTCATCGACTGGTGCACGGGGGCCAACAGTTCTTTGACGCCACCTTGGTCGACACCGAGACTCTGGCGCAATTAAAGGAATTAATTCCCCTCGCTCCACTGCATTTACCCGCTGAGATTCGCGCCATTGAAAGTTTGCTCAAGCGCGTTCCCGGAACGCCGCAGGTCGCCTACTTTGATACCGCCTTTCACCGAACTCAGACGGACCTGGCAAAAATACTGCCACTGCCGCGCAGTTTTTTTGATGAAGGCATCATACGTTACGGCTTTCACGGCTTATCTTACGAGTACATTGCCTCGCAATTAGCCGAGGATCACGGTTTGACGGTTGTTGCTCACCTCGGCAGCGGCGCCAGTGCCTGCGCTATTAAGAATCGACAAAGCGTTGCCCACAGCATGGGCTTCAGCACCAACGAGGGGCTGATGATGAGCACTCGCAGCGGCAGCATCGATCCCGGCCTTGTCTTATATTTACTGGAAGAACGCAATTACAGTATCGCCGAAGTACATTCACTGCTGTTCGATCAGTCGGGCTTATTGGGCGTTTCCGGTGGCATCAGCTCCGACATACGTCAACTGGAGGGCAGCGATCAGCCACAGGCACGACAGGCCATTGACTTTTTCTGCTACCGAACCGCGGCGGAAATCGGCAAACTGCTACCCGCTCTGGGGGGAATAAATAGTCTGGTATTTACCGCGGGGATTGGTGAGCACAGCGCCCTGGTACGGGCGAAAATCTGTGAGCGTCTGCAATGGCTAGGATTGACCATCGATAACCCGGCTAATGAAACACATCAATCGCGGATTTCAATGCCGGAGAGTAAGGTTACCGTACGGGTCATCCCTACCGATGAAGAGCGCATACTTGCCGAAAAGGCGCTGGCTTTTTGCTAGGCAAGTCACTTTAAGGTACTAATCCGACACAACACTATGTAGCATTAACAGCGGTAGACATGCTACTGGACCACGGGCGCTCTATTTCTCAGCCCGGCGCCTATTTACAAAACATTCAGATGGGTTCGATTGCCTCGATCTAATGTTCACGGATCAGGCGTCAGCGCTACAAAATAAACATTCAGCAAGATATATCCCTCCGAAAGACAAATAATGAATTGGAAACTCCAACTGTCGGTTTTTTTTATCGCACTATCTTTCCTGGCTTGTGGCCAGAAAAGAAATGATATTGCCCTGGGCACCTTGGAATGGGATCGCCTCGAACTCTCTACCCCTCGCGCTGAGACAGTGACCGCCAGTTTGGTTAAAGTGGGGGATCGCGTCGCCGCGGGTCAAGCCTTGTTACAACTGCGTGGCGATTCTGCAAAAGTCGATCGCGCGCAATTAACGGCCATACAGGTCGATTTAGCCGAGGCGCGAAAAAACCTCGGGCGCATGCGTAAGCTGATTAAAACCCTGGTTATTTCTCAAGCTGAGCTGGATGTCGCAGAATCGAGAGTTAAACGCTTGCAAGCGCAAGAGCAGGAACTCATAGCAGAACTGACCATAGATTTAAATGGTATCGAGCCTGTGCTATCAGCAGAAGCTCGAGCGGGTGAAATCGATAAATTAGTGATCCGCGCACCCACTGCCGGTGTTATCGATGCACTGCCTTTTAAGGTCGGCGAACGACCCAATGCAGGTGAAACCGTAGTGGTTATGCTGGCGGGAAATAAACCTTACGCACGAATTTATGTCCCTCAATCCCATCGCAATCGCCTGCAAATTGGTCAGCAGTTATCGATAAAAATTGGTGATAATCCTTATAAAGGCAGCATTCGCTTGCTGAGTAACGGACCCGTTTTCACGCCTTACTATTCCTTAACTCAGGATGAGCGCTCGCACTTAGCGTATTTGGTTGAACTCGACATACAGGAGAGTGACTTGACCACTTCGCTGGCGGGAATGCCCGTGACCGTTAGTCTGCCATGACCAAGCCTATAGCCGCCGATCAAGACGCGATGTCAATCCATGACAATAACGCTATTCGCGTACAGAATTTGTCTCGTCACTTTGGTTCCCTCAAAGCCGTAAATGCCATCAATCTAACGGTACCAAAGGCTTGTATTTATGGTTTTTTAGGGCCCAATGGCAGCGGTAAATCGACGGCCATGCGTATGATAACGGGATTGTTGTCGCCCACTTCCGGCTCGATCTCGGTACTTGGGCTCGATATTCCTAAACAAGCAGAGGCACTGCGTCCGAAAGTTGGCTATATGACCCAACATTTTTCGTTATACGGAGATTTGACTGTTATCGAAAATCTGCAATTTGTGGCGGCTATTTACGCTATTCCCCGGCCCGCCCAGCGCATCGAAGAAGTGATACAACACTATCGATTGTATGAATTGAGACAGCGACGCACAGGCACGCTGAGTGGCGGCCAACGCCAGCTTGTTGCCTTGGCCGCCGCTATTTTGCACCAACCGGAATTACTGGTACTGGATGAGCCCACTAGCGCCGTAGATCCAGAGAGTCGTCGCAGCTTTTGGGAAAATCTATTCGACTTGGTCGAAGCGGGAGCCACCGTATTGGTGTCTACTCACTTGATGGATGAGGCCGAGCGCTGCCACCGTATCGCCATACTCGATGAAGGCAAAAAAGTCGCAGACGACGAACCGGCGACACTGCTGGCAAATCTGGTCGGCAGGGTCATCACTATCTCTGCGGAACACGCCCGCTCTTTACGCGCCCCCCTAATGGCAATGTCAATTGTCAAAGGTGTTTCTCAAGTGGGGCGGGAATTGAGAGTGCTACTGCACGACAACGCAAAAGGCGAAGCGGGCCTGGCATTAATTCAGAGTGAAATAGGCGAGACTCATTTACCGGCAATCGCGACATTTAACGAACCCAATCTCGAAGACGTCTTTGTCGATGTCACACAGAGTCGTCATGATTAGCGTTGGCCGCATCGCGGCGGTGTTGATCAAAGAACTGCGCCACTTGAGTCGCGATCGTATTACCATCGCCATGATTATCGGCATGCCGATTATTCAAATAATGATTTACGGTTTTGCCATCAATCAAGATGTGCGCAACCTAGATGCCGCCTATGCGGATATGGCGAACACATCGGCATCGCGCCAATATATTGCCGAATTACAAAATAGTCAGGTGCTTAATTTCAAACAAGCGGTGGCGACACCGGATGAGCTGGAAACCCTACTGCGCAATGGCACTGTCGATGCTGGACTCATCATTCCCTACGATTTCGAACGCCGCTTAGTCGACCCCGAGCACTCGCGCTCCCTCGCACAGTTGCTGGTTAACGGTACCCATATCATCGTGGTTAACGTAACCAGTGCCTTGAGAGACTTTCCCTTTGATGCCCACAAAGGAACACACATAGATCGCAACCGAGTACCACCCATCGCCATCCGCGTACTCTATAACACCGAGAAACGTTCAGCGGTATTTGTACTACCTGCACTAATCGGCGTAATTTTGACGATGACCATGACCATCTTTACGGCAATTGCCATCGTGCGCGAACGCGAACGCGGTAATCTTGAATTTTTGATTGCGACACCGGTGCTCAATATTGAATTGATGATGGGCAAAATCATTCCATACATGGGCATCGGTTTATTGCAAACCACGCTCATTCTGGCGATCAGCATCAGTGTTTTTGATGTGCCTATGCGGGGTGACCTCTTTGATCTCTATGTAGCATCGATGGTTTTTATTTGTGCCAGTTTGGCATTAGGTCTGATTATTTCTACTCTGGCAAAAACACAATTTCAAGCAATGCAAATGACCCTGTTTTTTTTCTTGCCTCAGGTATTGATGTCCGGTTTCATTTTTCCTTTCGAAGGCATGCCAAAATCGGTGCAGTATCTCGCTGAAACTTTTCCTTTAACGCACTTTGTGCGCTTATCTCGCGGCATTATTTTGCGCGGTGCCAGCGTGTGGGAATTATGGTCCGAAATTGCTGCATTACTACTGTTTTTTGTGATCGCGCTATTTATTGCCAGCCTACGCTTTCGGAAGAAATTGGATTAAAAACTTATTAGATGATTACTACTTCCAGACTTTGCTATTAACTCGTTCATTATGGCAATTACTGATAAGGCGCTGGCAAACAACATCCTGAGAATTCAAATCTTTAAATAAATAGTGGTTGTATTTATTTTTGGTTTTTTAGTCATATTAAGACCCTCATTTGGTGGTAGTGAGGTGTCTACCTTCTGTGGGCAACTTGGGGGGCTAACGCAGGTTGACACCTTTGTATAAGCGGCCTCAAAATACTGTACATTAAGAGCGCATTATGGATGTAATTAGCTATACAGCAGCTAGGGCAAACCTAGCAAAAACTATGGCAAAGGTCTGTGACGACCATAGCCCAATTATAATTACCCGAAAAAGTGAAAGCCCAGTGGTAATCCTATCTTTAGACGATTACCAAGCGATGGAAGAAACAGCCTATCTTCTCCGCTCTCCAGCAAATGCTAGACACTTACTGGAATCCATTGCCGAACTCGAAGCAGGAAACGGAACTCAGCACGAGCTACGTGAATGAGGCTGATATTTTCCTCAAAAGCCTGGGACGAATACCTTTATTGGCAAAAAACTGATAAAGCCGTATTAAAGCGTATACACTTTTTGATAAAGGAAATTATGCTCGATTCTTTCGATGGCATCGGAAAACCTGAACCATTAAAACATAGTCTTTCCCGTTATTGGTCGAGGCGTATTACCGATGAACATCGCTTAGTTTACAAAGTCTCCTATGCAAGTCTCTTAATCGCCCAAATACGATATCACTACGAGTACTAAGTTTACTTAACGCCGTTGTATGGGGCTTGAACCAGCACCACATTTGTGGACACGTTTTTTAAGCACAGAGTTTTTCATAACCTGCCGGGGATTGATAGTTGAGTAACGAGTGGCGTCGACCAACATTAAACCGACTATTGCTCTTCTCGATAAAGGCAAACTTTACGGTTGGTTTTTCTTGAAGAACCGTTCCGCTTTTTTTAGTA
>JBLIHY010000083.1:0-9492 GCA_047634655.1 Cellvibrionaceae bacterium | reverse complement strand
GTGAATATGATGCCGGGGCATGAATTTATCTTGTAAACGTGTTCCCCAGCGCACCAGTTCACCGGTATAAGATACTTTCCAGAAATGGGCGATGCATGCGCACAACAGCAGTGATTGCTCCAGATTCATCTGTGGATGTGGCATCATCTCAAATCCACGCATTTCCAGCCTGCCACTCTCGCTGTCAAGGCGATACAACTTGTCGATACGTGGCGACTGGCTGGTCGAACCGATATACCTGCCCGAAAAAAGTACGATAACGATGGGTGGTTCTGCCAGAAACTCACAAGCGAACGCAACAGCTCCGGGCAGCGCAGGCCAATCGAATGCTTACACCGCGATGGCAAACGGCTTCTTTAGCCATCTCTTTAAACGACGATTTTCATCTTCAAGCTCCTTGAGCCTGGACATCATGGAAGTATCCATCCCACCGTATTTGGCTCGCCATTTATAAAACAAGGCGGCGCTCACTCCGTGCTCACGACATAGCTCTGGAATGGGGGTTCAGAATTCAGCTTGCTTAAAAATGGCCATGATTTGGCTATCGGTATAACGTGATTTTTTCCTTCCGTGATCGTAACGAACTCAGGTAGATAACCTGCGTGATTCAATCCAATATGGAGTTTGATCGCGCCTTTAGTGGTGCGAAAATCAGCCCAAGGAAACATCGACAGACACAAATCAATAAATAGTAGAGGCATCCAGTGAATACAGTGGATTCTTAAAACGGAAATTATGCCTTGGCGCGACCTTATTGACAACGAGTCAGCAGCTTTCCAAATAACGCTTCGTACAGTGAGTAGGCTTTGTCTTCATTAATCCGTGATAAATTAGAACGTGGCAGTTTGGCGCTGCCTAAAGGGTAAAGACGATGGGCTTGTGCGGATAGGTTATCCATGATGTCGCGCAAGCTGTTGCGGCCAGAGAGTTGAGCGATGGTTAGCGATACAAACTGAGACCAGCGGGATGCCGTGCGAAAGCTACGGCCGGAATGGTAGTGCTTTGCAAGGGTTTCAAATTCATGTCTCGGCACTAATTTTAGTATTTGTGAAAGCACTGTATTATGATGACTTATGGTCTTTTTTATCCTATATTTATAGGGTTTTGTGGTGAAACAATTATAAATCATAGGGTGATTGCAGACCGGATTTTCTTCTCGTTAACGGGACAACAGTGAAGTAATATAAGTATTTTTAAAGGGAAAAAACCATGACAGAACTTCAGAAATCACTGATTATTCCGTTGGCGTTAGTCATTTTAATTCCTGCTTCGATTCTACTTTATTTTGCCGAAAACATTAAAGGTTACTACCGTTTTAAATGGTATTGCTAAAACGAAGGTGGCTTAAAGGTTTACGAAAAACTTGAGAAAAATGTGGGGTGGATGGCCGAGGATAAGTTTGATGCAATGGCGGCATCGCATTTAAAATACGTAAAATTTGTACGCTACCCTGAAAAAAAAGAAAAAGGAAAATTATACGATCTTTTTTACAAGGGAGGAGACCCTTCCAGTTTCAAATCACATGAAACAACTCCTACCAATCTTACTGAAACCATAAAATATAAGTGGATTATAATTAATAAAAAAATTAAAGGTGAATTGAGATTAGGAAAATATGGATATGAAATTTTTAATTTTGAAGATAGTAACTATGTTGCCACGTTTTATAGTTTTGGCTATTCAGTCTTCGATCGTAAGAAAACATTTCTTTCAGCCCCTTCTGGCTCAGGATGTTTTGATGAACCCGGGAAGTGGAAGAGAGAACTTAATAGAATCTTTAAAAATTAATTGAAAAGGAGTAATTCATGTCTATAAATAACACGGAAGCACTTGGAAATCTAGCGAGCACTTCTTTAGCTAGCTACGTAACTTTAGATAAAGATAATTTAAAGTTATCTTTATCTTCACCCGAGCGCGGTGGCGATTTTACTGATACGCAAGCCAATAATTTTATTATCAACTATAAATTAATACATCAGCTACCCAATACCAACAGTGGTTTTAGCGCCACCATTTTTCAAGATCTAACTACAGGTAAAAAAGTTCTCGCCATTCGCGGCACAGAATTTACTTTTTCAGGCGCTCCAGCTGATGTGATCCAAACCGATTTTTTGGACATTGGTCCATCGGGTTATGCTGATAATCAATCAACAGACTCATATCATTATTGGAAGCAGTTAATCACCCCCCGATGCGGCTACTTGGCAAATCAATTAACGCTGTCGCAATTTATGCGATAGCTATCTACATAGCCAACCAATCGACCCCGTTGGCTATGTAGATAGTAGAGCACTGATACCTTTCCGGGCCTAACCTAAATACCCCAAATAACCGCGCTCGATTGCCGGGTAGCCCTTCAATTCTTCTCCAGTGCCGCTGTGGGCGATGGTTCCACTTTCTAGGACGTAGCCCCCGATCGGCCACATTCAACGCGAGATTTGCCATCTGCTCGACAATTGATATGGTGACTCCCGCAAATCGGCAAGCGCTTCGAATAATTCGGCAATCCTCGAAGGCGCCAAACCCAGAGAAGATTCGTCCAACAGTAGAATTTTCGATTTCGCCACAAGACCGCGAATAGCCAGCATTTGTTGTTCACCCCCCAACGACACCCCTGCTTTACTGTGGATGCGACCTTTCAATCGAGGAAAGAAATTGCATCAGAGCCTCGTCCTCGCCGATGACTTGTGAACGCGTCCAAGCGCCGAGGCGAATATTGTCTTTCAGCGACATTGCCGGGAATACCTGGCGTCCTTCAGGTACTAATACGATCCCAGCCGACACAATTTCGTGGGCCGATTTTTTCCGGTCTCGACATTATTCAAAAGTATGGAACCGGATATCGGACGGTGTAGGCCACTGATGGCGCGAAGTATGGTGGATTTTCCGGAGCCATTAGCGCCCAGTACCGCGACCATCTCGCCGGGGAATACGTCGACGTGGACTTTCTGAAAAACCGGAGCCGCTCCATAGCCAACCTCGAGTTGAGGTGTAGACAGTACGGCCGTTTTTTCGCCAGACCAGGGTTCGTTGCGCGGTCGGCCTTGGAAATCGGCAGCACCTAGATAGGCCTCCAATACTTTCGGATCCTCACGTATCTCTGCTGGCTTGCCTTGATTGAGCAGTGTATCTGCGTCCAGTACGACGATGTGATCGGAAATACCCATGACCAGCGACATATCGTGCTCGACTAAAATCACCGCGATACCTATATCGACAATAGTGCGAAGTAACTTCGCCAATTCTTCCTTATCACCACGCATCAAACCGGCGGCCGGTTCATCTAAAAGGAAAACGGTTGGTCGAGTGGCTAACGCGCGGGCCATCTCGACCAGGCGTTTGTCGATATGTGGCAAGTTACCGGCTTGGCGCGACATTGGGACTGACGTAGCCAACAAAGGTAAGTAGTACTCTGGCGAAGAGCCACCAGAATATTTTCCTCGACACTCATATACTCGAATAGCTGAGTAGTCTGGTAGGTTCTGGTAACCCCAAGCGCGCGCGATTTTGAACGCCGATTTACTGGAGATGACCTTGTCTTCCCGAAATCTGGAGTATAGAACCCACCGATGATGTTGAGCACCGTAGTCTTAGCTACACCGTTGGGTCCGATTATGCTGGTAATGCGGCCGGCTTAGGCATCAAAAGAGATATTTTTAGCAGCTTGCACGCCACCAAACGAAATGCCGATATCATTAACGCTCAGTCGGCAAGCGTAAGACGTTAGCCTGACTGAGAGGAAAAAGGATTGTGCTTTACCGAAGCCAGAAATGTGATAGATTGTTAGACGATCTTGATGAGAAACGTTATATCTAAAATTATAAAAAATTTCACACGATGAATTTGAGGTCAATCTAGCCGGAAAAAAGGAAATTTTCAGGAAGAGCGCGTTATGGATACAGGGCTACAGGGATTAGTTGTACTGGCACGTTTTCATCAGCTCCCCGCTGATCCGGAGCAGTTAGCTCATGAATTTGGCCAGCACGGCCAGTTATTTACCGAAACGGAAATTCTTCAGGCTGCTAAAGCACTGACTTTAAAGGCTAAACCCCTTAAATTATCAACTGCTTCTCTCAAGCCAAGTGTTTTGCCTGCACTTGCGAAACATAAAGACGGTTCTTACTTCATCATTGTTCGTCTAGATATAAAACCAGCGAATAACGATGATAATGATCCAACAAAATCGAAGCAAAACCTAACCGCCACCTTAGTTCATGATGTGCGTGAACAGTCACCACGCTCGATTTCAATCGATGAATTGGATGCAATCTGGACGGGTGAATTAATTGCGCTTACCCGCCGCCAAGGCTTAGGTGAAAGTCTGCAACAAAAATTCAACATTTCCTGGTTTATTCCATCGCTGATCAAATATCGCAAACTCTTTAGCGAAGTATTAATCGCCTCATTTTTCTTGCAATTATTCGCCTTAATGACACCACTTTTTTTCCAAGTAGTAATGGATAAAGTGCTGGTACATAAAGGTTTTACTACTCTAGATGTCCTGGCGTTTGGCTTTTTTGTAGTGGTGGTGTTTGAAGCCTTTCTCGGTGGTTTTCGCAACTATTTGTTTAGTCACACAACGAACCGCGTTGATGTGGAACTGGGCTCGCGCTTATTTAATCACTTACTGGCCTTACCTTTAGCGTATTTTGAATCCCGTCAGGTGGGCCAAAATGTGGCCCGGGTACGCGAGTTGGATACTATTCGTAACTTTATCACTGGCACAGCACTAACCTTGGTCATTGATCTATTCTTCGTGTTCGTTTTCCTGGCGGTGATGTGGTACTACAGCCCAATTCTGACCTGGATAGTGCTCGCCACCATTCCCTTCTACGTGATTTTGTCTCTATTTATCACACCAATTCTGCAGCATCGCCTTAACGATAAATTTAAGCACGGCGCCGCCAATACAGCGTTTCTAACCGAATCCATTACCGGTATCAGCACGGTTAAATCGCTCTCCGTCGAACCTCAAATGCGACGCAAGTTAGAAGATCATCTTTCCAGCTATGTCCATGCCTCTTTTCGCAGTCAAAACCTAAGTAATGTTGCTAACCAAATAGCGGGGCTGATCAATAAGTTGATGACTCTGGGCATTATCTGGTGGGGTGCACACTTGGTAATTGATGGTTTGATTAGCGTGGGCCAATTAATTGCTTTTAATATGCTGGCCGGTCGCGTTAGTGGCCCCATTTTAAAGCTGGTGCAGCTGTGGCAAGAGTTCCAGCAAGCCGGGATTTCCATTCAACGCTTAGGGGATATTTTGAACACCCCCAGAGAACCGGGCTTTAATCCCAATCGCTCTCGTTTACCGACTCTACAAGGTGTGGTATCTCTTGATCATGTGCAATTCCGCTATCGCCCTGATGGAGCGCGAGTATTGGAAGATATCAACTTACATGTCAAACCGGGCGAAGTCATTGGCCTTGTTGGCCGTTCCGGCTCGGGCAAAAGTACCATTACTAAGCTAATTCAGAGGCTTTATGTTCCCGAAGCGGGACGTGTATTGATCGACGGCGTGGATTTGGCCATGGTAGATACCACCTGGCTGCGCCGCCAGATCGGTGTGGTACTGCAAGAAAACTTTCTCTTCAATCGCAGTGTACGGGAAAATATTGCTTTGGTTGACTCCTCCACCTCGATGGAGCGAGTTATAGCTGCCGCTAAAATGGCTGGCGCTCATGACTTTATCGTTGAACTACCCGAGGGCTACGACACCCTGGTGGGCGAACAAGGCAGCAATTTCTCCGGTGGCCAGCGGCAGCGCCTCGCTATCGCTCGCGCATTAATTATCAATCCGAGCATTCTGATTTTTGATGAAGCCACTAGCGCCCTGGATTACGAATCCGAGCGTCTAATCCAAGACAATATGGTTAGTATCTGCCAAGGGCGCACCGTCTTTATCATTGCACATCGTTTAACAACCGTGCGCCAATGCAATCGCATTATCGTCATGGATAGAGGCTGCATTGTTGAACAAGGTAATCATGAGCAACTGATGGATCTCAATGGCCACTACGCAAAATTCTACAGTTACCAGAGTCCCCAGCCAAATTTGCAAACCGCGATAAATCCACAAAACAATATCGATAAAGATAGTACTACTTTAAGTTCATCACACCCTGAACGCGGTTCTTTTCGGGTTGAACGCAGTACTGCTAGTGATAGTAAAACAAATAGAGACCGCAACAGCCGCCACCCCAAAACTGCGGATAAGGACGATGACTCATGAGCGCGACAAGTGTTTTCAGAGAAGCTTGGCAAAACCGCCATAAACTTGGCAATAGCAAACAGTCCCGCGAATTGGCAGCTTTTTTACCCGCTGCGTTGGAAATTCAGGAGACACCACCCAATCCCTTAACCCGCTGGCTCGCTTGGAGCCTACTGGCCTTGGTATCGATTGCTATTCTCTGGGCCTGTTTTGGCCAAGTAGATATTGTCGCTTCAGCAGAAGGTAAAATCATCCCCAGCTCTCGCGTTAAGCAAATCCAACCACTGGAAAAAGGCGTGGTCAAAGCCATTCTGGTTAATGAAGGAGACCCTGTCA
Source organism: Cellvibrionaceae bacterium (assembly GCA_047634655.1). Taxonomy (GTDB): domain Bacteria; phylum Pseudomonadota; class Gammaproteobacteria; order Pseudomonadales; family Cellvibrionaceae; genus CANLBN01. The sequence goes on along the minus strand of JBLIHY010000083.1, from coordinate 2,945 downwards.
TCCAGGGACAAGCCTTAATTGAATTGGACACTACCCTAACAAATGCGGATAAAAACCGCCTACAATCAGAACTCCACACGACAAAGCTGAATCTTGAAGTAAATCAAGCGTTACTATCACAGATTGAAATAAGCTCCGATTCAATCGGTGAAAAACAATCAACGCTTCGCCGCGATCAATTAAAGTTAAATTTGCCTGTCTCAGCTAGCCCCCAGGAAATTAATCTTTATCAGCACTTGCTCTGGCAGCAGTGGTTGCAATACTGGTCGCAATACCAGTCACTACAGAGCAATATACGTAAAACTCAAGCTGAACAGGCTGTCTCCAAAGAAATTATCAGCAAATTAGAGCAAATCCTTCCGATTGTCACCAAGCGCGCCACCACCCTGAATAAGCTACACCAAAAAAACTTTGCTTCCGAAACCGATTATCTGCAAGCCGAACAAGAACGCATCCAAACCCAGCAGGATTTAGCCGCCGAAAAGCAGCGTCAACAACAACACAAGGCGGCCGAATCCGAAGTGCGAGAAAAAATCAATACTCATATTGCCCAGACTAGCGGCGCCTTACTTACCCAAATTGCCGATCAAAAACAGCAAATCACTACGTTGAAAGAAGAACTAGTCAAAGCCACTGACCTCAACGACAAGCAAATTCTCTACGCCCCGGTAGCGGGTCGCGTACAGGAACTTACCATTAATACGGTGGGCGGTATCGTCACTGAAGCCCAACAATTGATGTTGATCATCCCAGATGAAAAAAAACTGGAAGTAGAAGTCTTTTTGGAAAACAAAGATATTGGCTTCGTTCATGAAGCCATGTTTGCCGAAATTAAAATCCACACCTTCCCTTTTACTAAATATGGGGTGATTGATGCGGAAGTATCCCATGTCTCCAATGATGCCATTGTCGATGAACAGCGTGGATTGATTTACAGTATGCACCTGCGTCTGGCGAAAAATACTATTATCGTAAACGGAAGAGAGGTTGACCTTATACCCGGCATGGCCGCCACAGCCGAAGTAAAAACCGGTAAGCGGCGAATTATCGAATTCTTTTTAGCGCCATTACTCAGGCATAAACAGGAAGGTTTGAGAGAAAGATAATAATTAACTTACCGTTCTAACAGATCAACTTAACCACTCCATATATTCACGTCTTGTACACTCCAATCTCTTTAAACTACACCTCTAAAAAATTTTTGGCTTATGTAAAAATAAATAATTTTTTAGGTATTATATGTTTCCACAAATTTATGCTTCTACATTTTTTTAAAATTACTGAAATCATATAAAAATGTGACGAATAACAAATTCGATTGTATTAAAAAAATAAATAAAAAACGCCTTAAAAATACCGCTCGTCGGTTTATTAATAACGTTTGTGAAGTTGGACACACTCTAAACTAGACAGCTTGTATATAATTGTCCCTAACTTGAAGTGGCATTACTCAATTTAATGATATCTTGATGACCGCTACTTAAATAAGTGCTTCTGGAAGATAGATAAATCCAAGGAACAGGATAGAAAGCATGCCCGCCGATACAAAAATTCAAAAATTAAATTTATTTTTACGTGATTCTTTCTCTCCGTTTTGTACGATGACGAGAAACAGGCGCGTCTTTTTTGCTATGCCTATTAACAAAATAATAAGATCAATAGACTATAGTGAAACAAGTATTTTTAAAGGGGAAAAACCATGACAGAACTCCAGAAAGCACTGATTATTCCGTTGGCGTTAGTCATTTTAATTCCTGCTTCGATTCTACTTTATTTTGCCGAAAATATTAAAGGTTACTACCGTTTTAAATGGTATTGCGAAAACGAAGGTGGCTTGAAAATTTACGAAAAACTTGAGAAAAATGTCGGGTGGATGGCCGAGGATAAGCTTGATGCAATGGCGGCATCGCATTTAAAATACGTAAAATTTGTACGCTATCCTGAAAAAAAAGAGCAAGGAAAATTATACGACCTTGTCTATCAAGGAGGAAACCCTAGCAGCTTCAAATCACACGAAATAACTCCTGCTAACTTTACCGAAACTATAAAATATAAGTGGGTTGTTATTAATAGTAAAATTGAAAACGAACTAAGACTGGAAAAATATGGATATGAAATTTTCTACTTTGAAAATAGCAATTATATAGCTAAATATTATAGTTTTGGCTATTCAATATTTAATCGTAAGAAAACGTTTTTGTCAGCGCCTTCTGGCTCCGGGTGTTTTAACGAACCGGGCATGTGGAAAAAAGAAATTAATAAAATTTTTAAAAATTAAATTTAAAAGGAGAAATTCATGTCTATTAAAAGTATAGAAATACTGAAAAATCTAGCAAGTACTTCTTTGGCGAGCTACGTAACTATAGATAAAGATAATTTAAAGCTATCTTTAACTTCATCTAAGCTTGGAGGCGATTTTACTGATACACAAGCCAACAATTTTATTGCTAATTATAAATTTATTCATCAGCTCCCCAATACTGATAGCGGCTTTAGCGCCACCATTTTTCAAGATCAAACTACAGGCAAAAAAGTTCTCGCCATTCGTGGAACAGAATTTACTTTTTCAGGCGCTTACGCTGATCTGATTCAGACCGATTTTCTAGATATTGGCCCATCCGGCTATGCCGATAATCAGTCGGTAGATTTATATCGTTACTGGAAGCAGTTAATTACCCCAGCCGGTGAACCAGTTGAATATACTACCGATGAATTAGTGCGTTTATATGCGCTTGAAAATGGTCCTATTGATAGTTTCAGTCCCTCATCCATTGTTGGCAGCTTGGCTTTTACCGCATTTCGCTCCCTATTTGACCAACCAGCAATGGGACTGGGCTTGATCGATGCAGATGAGCAGGTCGATGTCACAGGTCATTCTCTGGGCGGACATTTAGCATATGTATTTGATCGGCTATTCCCCGAATATACCGATCAGGTAGTAACAC
>JBLIHY010000082.1:0-9572 GCA_047634655.1 Cellvibrionaceae bacterium | reverse complement strand
TCTGTTGGGTTTCGTTTCTCAACCCAAACTACCGAGCTAAGGCCAAGCTCAGTCAGCAAAATCAAGGACTCTGACCCCATCGATTCTAAGGGCTCTGACCCCATCGATTCATTATGTGACCCCATCGATTATGAGTACACATTTCGATTTAACCGTAGGTCTTCAAAAACCAGAGGGCTGTTGTTTTATCGCCTGATGCAACATGCTGTAGCCATGAAACCCATCACGTATCTGGAGATGGTCAAAAATCATGACCGCAAGATATAGTGGTGACTCACGTCAAATGGATAACCCGTTACGGCAAATATGCATTAGTTTCGAAAGTCTCGAACTAACATAAAACCCACAATAATACTAATTAACAGGAGAATCTGTTTTGGCCATTGTAAAAATCACCCCCACCAATGAAAAAAGTGTCTGCACCGCCGGTGAGACTTGTCGTGCTCAGTTTTCGGTGTCTAATACTTCTGGAGGTTTTCTACTGTGCGGTGTTCAGATAAGCTCTCAAGATAATGTAAATGATTGGATTAACATAGAGGGATCGGTTGAACGCAAGATCGAAGAGGATATCGATACCACGATAACACTGGAAATCGCACCGCCCAAAGATCTTCTCAATGAAAATGATGCACCCAAAATTTATGCTTTCCGTCTTCGTGTCTACAATGCAAAAGAGCCTGAGGACACCGTCGATAGCCCAACGGTAAGTGTTACCGTCAAACCGGCGAAAGCTGAAAACAGCAAACCTTTTCCTTGGCTGTGGGTATTATTGGGTGCGATCTTAGCGATAGTCGTTATTGGCGGTATTATTTGGGCACTTCAAGGCACACCACCTAGTCAAAAATATACCTTTGTCGATGCTGTGCAGATATCCACCTACGGAGCAGGCGATGCTAAAAGGGCGATTGATGGCAATACCGATGGAAAATGGGGAAGTAATAGCATAACCCATACCTCGGGCTTTACAAATCATGAGTGGTGGCAGGGCGATTTGGGTGAATCCCGTGACATCGGTCGAATTGTTTTGTATAACCGTACCGATTGTTGTGCAGAACGCTTGAGTAATTTTTATATTTTGATTTCAGATGAAGATCTCAAAAACCTCTCTCCTTCCAAAGCACAAGAAAAGGCCAACCGATCCTTCTACTACAGCGGTACAATGCCTTCCAACTATACTTGGGAGATACCAGCCAAAACCCAAGGACGTTATGTCATGATAATGCTCAGTAGTAAGAATAATGTATCGTTGGCAGAAGTCGAAGCATTTAGCCCTGGCGATTGGTAAGACTGGTGGGATTGATAAGATTGGTAAGTAGAACTATTAATACCAAATTGAAACATTAGCACGCGTAATAAAAACAACCCCGCCCGAGAGGGCGGGTATCCAAGCGAACCTAAAAAAGTAACTTCTCAATAACCTGGGGCAAACAGGGTCGCACAGCAGGCTACCCTAGGTTAGCACTTTGAGCAATCAGGTCAGGCAACCATGGAATTTTTCCAGTTTGCTTTAAGCGATCCAGCAGATAATGCCAGAAAGAAATTTTCTGTTTTCGACAGGTTTTTTTAGACTGATAAAATGTATTAGTGTCATTACCAAGGGAAACTGTCGGACTAATTGCCGAGCGACTTTGTCGCAAGACCATACCAAACCGTTTCTCAATCAGCAATAAAAGCCGTCGTTGCTAAGCCGCTTTACGCAAGGATTATGATCGCTCAATTCTCAATGCGGCGGTATTTATTTTTTCTCAAAAGAGGTGTCCAAAAGAGGGGTCAGGTCTTGCCTTTTGTCTATCTTGTGATATTTTTTTTCTTTTTTAGCAAAAAAGGTATGTATGGCCAGGCCGTTGCGAATAGAATTTTCAGGTGCGTTATATCATATTACTTCGCGTGGTGATCGACGTGAGGCGATTTACGAAACTGACCAGGATCGAGAATCATTTTTAGCCATTTTGGGTGAGACTTGCGATCGGTATCGCTGGCAGTGTCATGCCTATTGTTTGATGGACAACCACTATCATTTATTAGTCGAGACCGTGGATGGCGTGTTATCAAAAGGAATGCGGCAATTAAATGGGGTTTATACACAAACATTTAATCGTGCGCATGAACGCAGTGGTCATGTTTTTCAGGGGCGATACAAAGCCATATTGGTCGACAAAGACCGTTATCTGTCGGAAGTGGCCCGCTACATTGTCTTGAATCCCGTTAGGGCGCGAATGGTACGCTCTGCTAAAGGCTGGCGTTGGAGCAGTTATCGCGCGACAGCAGGTCAGCAAAATGCGCCATCTTGGTTGCAAGTTTATGGGTTGTTGGCGGCATTAGGCAAACGCAAATCAAAGGCTGTTGAAGCTTATAAGCGATTTGTGATGGAGGGCAAAAATCAACCCTCTATTTGGGAGTCATTGAAAAATCAGGTTTATCTTGGTGACGATCAATTTGTGGAAGCGATGCAAACCAAAATAGAAAAGGATAAAGACTTATCCGAAATTCCTGTACCGCAGCATCGTGGAATAGCTAAAACACTGGAAGAATATAGTAGCAGCGGAAGCACTCGAGACAATGCGATTGTGGATGCTTATTCCAGTGGCGTATACAGCATGAAATCGATTGGTGATTATTTTGGTCTTCACTATTCACGGGTAAGCCGGATAGTTAGCAAAGCAAAAAACAAGACCTGACCCTAGTTGTGTGCTGACAGCAGGTTTTTCCAGCATGCCCAGATGGTCAGCATCAATCTCCTCTACGTCATTTAATGCATCGCCCAACTGTTCCCATCCGCGCAAGGGTTTAGTCACATAACCTTTGTCAAAAATCGAAACCTTTGCGCGCACATATAATAGAGGCGAAGGTACAGGCCTTAGACGTACACTTGCTCCGAGGATCAAACGCATTTCCCTCTGGTCCTCAGGTTTTGCTTCATTTACCTCTCCATTGCCATTTGCTTTACCGCTTATAAATTGCCAACAGACAGTACCAAAATTGATTGTAGTTTTCATTAAACGAGAGCCTAGCCAACGAAATACACGACGTTTGGCAGCGTCGGGTAGATAAGTATCGAACATGCCCACTAAACCGATTTACTCGCCAAGAGCCATTATCTTTTGTGCAATTGTGTAGGCTAAACAGCCTCCAAAAGACACACCAACTAACTGATAAGGGCCTTGTGGTTGGTGTTCTCGAATGAAATTTACGTAAATCATGACCAGGTTTTCGAATGCCTTGTCCCGATCTTCCTTGATTAGGCGGTTGAGTTCTAATTCAGCCGGCACGTAGATAGCATAAACCGTCAAATCATCCGGCAATCTATCCGCGATCTGTTGATATAAATGGATGCTGTGCAAAAAGAATAGCGGTGGGCGCGTACCTGAACTTTTTTTAAGGTGATTAATTGTGAATCCTATCGTCCAGCTTTTGTATCAAGATTTTTGCCCGCCACCTCCTTACTGCCATCAGGTACCAGTAAGGAGGAAAGTTCAGCGGGTGTAGGCTATTCCAGCAATACTGGAACCATTCCTCACAATAGTCATTAACCTTTTGCAGCAGACTGATAGCGCGCAGAGAATTGCTGCCAGCGTCGAAAAAGTCGCTGTGCTGATTGAGCGAATTGTCTTCCAATACCTCCCGCCACAAAGTAATTAGGTGATTAGTGTTGTCATCAATGTGTTCATCGTTTGTGCTTGCTTGCGCGAGTGTCGAAGTCGTGGCATTAGTCAACGACTCGTTGCTAGACTGCTGTTGAACTAGAGTGTCCAGGACGAAAAAATTAACCTTACCGGTAAAAGATTTTCTTCCGTGAGCCATCGTCCAGTTATCGATTATCAGTAAATCTGCTGGTTGCCAGCCAAAGATAATTGCCTGTTGGAGCCGCCTTTCTCGAATAGCGGTGATGGTCTCGGGCGCAATCACTGAATCGTCGCCAGAGTAAGCATGCGTTGGCAAATTAGCTTCACCCAACATATTAACCATTGCCTCACCTTGTGCGCCCAGGTTAGCGTAGTGCCAAAGATCAACTTGATTAAACTATAGAAGTTGGTCAGTTTGGGGATGTTTAACCGCGTCCACCGTGCATATTCTTAACGTAAAGGACACCTTTTTCCAGGAAAGGATCGCGTAGTTTATTTGGCATATTATTGTAGAAGTCGCGGCAATCAAGTATGGGTGTTTGGCCCCCAGTTGCTGGCGCTATTTCGCAAAAAAATTCGATGGTACGTGGTGGCTCAGTGCTATAGGACAGTTCATTATGCAAAGTGATATCTTGCTCTGGCGGGTATTCTGTCGAAGTATAAGCCTGACCCTGCACACACTTTGGCCTTCAATATAAGATTTTCAATCTTTAGTGATGAGTTTAATCGCCGTCTCGAATTCTTTGGCATTACTAAGTTTAAACCCGCGAAACAAAATCGCGCCATCGAGCATAAGGTGCTCGACTAATTCTTCACGATTAGCGAGATTAAAGTTCGTTCAAGCCTTCTATTGTATGATTCTGTACTCCATGAAGTCTGACAATAGGTAGACCAATTAATCATCAATATTTTGCGAGAAACCCCGTCATTTATGTCGGGGAGGGATAGTACCCGCAGTTAAGGAACGTGCACGTTACTAAGCGGCCTGTTTCTCTTCTACTGTTAGGTTGGCTATCTTCGATTTTTGTGAGTATCCGTAACCATCGGCTCTAGACGTTAATGTGCAATGTTTCTAACACACCCCACTACGGGTTCAGCCAGGATGCCTGTAAAAACCGCATATTTCACACGTAGAAAATTGCTGTATCCCTTTATTGAGGGGTGGCCGGGATCCTGGAATAAAAGTAAAACTCACCACAGTTTAAGTATCCGGGGGGAAGCCAATAGATCGTAAAACACACCCCGTATGGGGTGGTATAGCCGAACTAATTCCATACCCCACCACAGAAATGGCACATCAGTGTATTAGGTTTAGTCACTTTCTCGAATAAATCAGCTCTTGACTTAACATATTAAAAAGCTCCCGCCACAGCCGCTGGGCTTTTTTTATTTTAGCTGCTTTATTCATTGGTCAACACTAAACACCCCTCGATTCCTCACCAGCGAGTCAATCGTAGCCGTCAAGTGTCAGACACTTTGATTCTTACCTTACGGCCACTATACCGAGCTGACGAGGCAGAATTTTATTGGCAATCCCGTCCCCTTTTTTCAAAAGAGCCATTATTCACCACCAAATACTTTTTGTAGCAACACGGTTGTTTGCTTAACAGGATCGTTGCGAATAGCTGCCTCTTGCTCTGCCAAGTAATGAAAAATACCACTAATGCCGCCCTTAACCACATGCTCGGTTAAATCAGCTTTAATATCTGGTACAAAAGGAATCGATTTATAGGCCAAAATCATATCGTCGTAACTTTTTACCGCGCCCACTTCAGCTAAGCTTTTTGAAACAACAGGCTTCATTGCTGCAGTTAACTTTGGCGTCATTTTAGATTCAAAATAACGCGTCGCTGAATCTGCAGGCCCACTGTATATTTGACGAATATCATCAAAACTCATTTCATTTATCGCATCAATAAATAACGCTTTCGTCTGCGGCGTTGCTTTTTCTGCAGCTCGATTCAATTTGAGTTCAAGGTCATCTAAAGTGCCGCTCATGCCCACCTGAGACAGCCATTTTTTGGTTGTATTTAACTTTTCGGGTAAAGAAATATGAATGGCCGCATCTTTATTAAACCCATCTGTTTGACCTAACTGACTAACCACTTTTTCACTGCCTATTGTTAAGACCTGTTTAAATGCTTGGGTGATATCCTCATTCGATAAAGCTGGCGGCCCACCGGTATAGGAGGAAGATACTTCTCCCAGCATTTCATTAAACTTATCGAACCATCCTGCCATCGCGGATGCAGATGCTACCGAGATAAGACCAGCAAGGAAGACAGCGGTATATTTTTTCACTTTAACAACACGCATTAACATAAAGACTCTCACTCTAAATTTTTTCGTTATTTTCACAGTCCAGTGTAACCCCTAACTTACCCAAAAATACAAAAACAGCCTTTTCTGAACCATACCCCAATAGGTAACCGATTTGAAGAATGGATAAATTCCGCCGGTTTGAGTTCACAACCCCATATCGGTTATTTTTTTGGCTAGTCGTTGCCCATATCGACGGGACCACTATGAAAGCGGAATTTTTGATCGGGATTCAAAATTAAGTTTTTTTCAATTTTCAAAAAATCCTGAATACGTTCTTCATTGGATTCATCGCATAAATTGTTCGCAAGAGTTAAGTAGTCCTGGTAGTGGCGGGCTTCGGATTTCAACAGGGAAAAATAAAAAGCCTTGAGCTCTTCGTCCAGATGAGGCGCCAATCTGGCAAAACGTTCGCAAGAACGCGCCTCGATGATGGCACCTACAATGAGGGTATCAATCAGTCTTCCGGGCTCTGCAGTCCGAACATTTTTATGTAATTCGCCAGCATAGCGGGCAGCGTCGACTTGCGAGTACACGATTCCTCTGTTTTTCATAATAGCGATCACTTGCTCGAAATGTCGCAGTTCTTCCCGAGCTAGCCGGGACATTTTGTTCAGCAGTTCAAAATTATCCACATAGCGGTACATCAGGTTTATAGCGGTGCTGGCTGCTTTTTTTTCACAGTTAGCGTGATCGATCAACAATAACTCTGTATGTGTTAGCGCATTGTCAATCCAGCGTTGTGGAGTTTCACAGTGTAGGAAGGCTTCTAAGTGGGCGATTGAAATCATTAACTCGATCTTGAATCAGGGAGGGTGGGGTAGTCTAAATGAATATTTGTAAATGTGGTGGTGCGCTTTCGATAAAGTGATGGTATTGGCTTGCTAGTATTGCTCAAGTTTCTTCTGTCAATTATTAGTTCCGACACAGTACTGTGAGGCAAATAATGGTTGGGAAACGCCATCCTGAGATGGGGCAGATTTCGGCTCTGCCACCGAAAATTTGAATCGCTGGGATTTTTATGCCATTAAAAAGAAAATTACAGTACAATTTCCGGCTTACACAGAAAGGTTAACCCTTCAAATTTTATGTCACAGTCAGTCATTGAGAATCTTAATCTTAGTAAGCAAGATGTACTTATTACACCCGCTGAATTAAAAGTACGTCTCCCTGTATCGGCGGCGGCCGAAAAAGCCATTATTAGTGGACGCGAGGCGGTCAACAATATTCTGGATCGCAAAGATCCCAGATTGATCGTTGTCATTGGTCCCTGTTCAATCCACGATACAGAGGCCGCGATGGATTACGCCAACCGTCTGAAAGTTTTAGCGGAGGACGTCAAAGATACGCTTGCCATTGTTATGCGAGTGTATTTTGAGAAGCCGCGCACTACTGTTGGCTGGAAGGGCCTCATCAATGATCCTCATCTCAACGGCTCCTTTGAAATCGAGGAAGGTTTGCATATTGGCCGCAAGTTGTTGCTGGACATTGCCGAATTGGGATTGCCAACTGCAACCGAAGCTCTGGACCCGATTTCGCCCCAGTATCTCCACGATTTGATTTCTTGGTCAGCGATAGGTGCCCGTACCACCGAATCGCAAACCCATCGCGAAATGGCCAGTGGCCTCTCTTGCGCAGTAGGTTTTAAAAATGGCACCGACGGCAGCCTTAACGTTGCTACTAACGCTATGCAGTCTGTTTTCAGCCCTCACCATTTTCTCGGCATAAACAGTGAGGGGCAGGTGTCAGTAATTAGAACCAAAGGCAATCGGTATGCCCATGTTGTATTGCGCGGTGGTGGCGGTAAACCCAATTATGATTCGGTGAGCATTGCCTTATGTGAGCAGGAGCTGCGCAAGGCGGGTATGCCGGAAAACATTATGGTGGATTGCAGCCACGAAAATTCCAATAAAAATCACGAGTTACAACCCCTCGTGCTGGAAAATGTTACCAATCAAATTTTAGAGGGTAACCGTTCAATTATTGGACTGATGATAGAGAGTAATCTTAGTGCTGGTAATCAAAAAATTCTCGATGACCATTCTCAAATGAAATATGGGGTTTCCGTTACCGATAAGTGTATCGACTGGAAAACTACCGACGAATACTTGAGAACAATGAACGAAAAACTAAAGGGTGTATTGGGCAACCGCTAAGCCTGTTAATTTGTTTACTGGAAGTTCGCAAAATCAGTAGCTTGTTGCTGATGTTGAATTGCGAACTTCCCTTAGTTGCACAGCGCTCGATGAATCAGGCCGCTTGTGTCTTCTTGATGTAGGAGTTCAGTTCCGTATAGCCGCCAATGTGTTGTGTCCCGTGAAAGATTTGCGGTACGGTTTCGACTGTTTTCCCGACGGTTTCTTCCAGATCGGCCTTACTAATCCCTTCCTTGTTGATATCGACCCAGCGGTATTCGAAGTCTTTAGATTCCAATAATTGCTTTGCTCTGACACAGTAGCCACAGTCCGGGCGCCCAAATATGGTAAAGCTTTTCATCGTTATTCTCCAGATAAGTCATTTAAGATCGACGTATTATGATGGCAGTGGAGCGGATTTAAAAATCAAATGCTTTAATGATCTTTATTAGTTTTTATTATGTAACTGTTATTAACAGTTTCCATGAGCTTGTTAAGGTCATTCAAGCTCACGTTTTCGCGAAGGTTTAGCTCGCGAAAATTTCTAGGTTTTATCGGAAAACTCGCTACGAATGCCCAAGTTTACCAAGCTCTTGGCGAACTATTTCTGTTGTCGAAACGGTCATTTTCGGCGTCGCAATGCCCTCTTTCCACCGTTCTTTATGGTTTCTATGCAACACACGTCCTCATATCTTCTTGTCAGGCTATGAAAAACCGTAAATACCGACTGCTTTGCGTAATTTTGCCAATAGTGGCACCGCGTAATCCCTGGCACGCTCCGCGCCCTCTTTCAGAACAGATTCAATATGGTCGGAATTCGCCATGAGATCGTTGTAGTGTGAACGCGCGTCCGCGACCTCCAGATTAATCAGTTCAAATAATTGCCGCTTGGCTTCGCCCCAGGCAATGCCATCGATAAACGCCTGCCTCATGGAGGCCACCTGATCGGGCTTGGCAAAAGCCTGCCATATCTGAAAAACTGTTGAAGCATCTGGATCTTTTGGCTCTCCAGGTTCCAGAAGATTGGTTTTTATTTTATTAATGTGCTTCTTTAATTGTTTTTCCGCCAAAAATAACGGGATGGTATTACCATAACTCTTGCTCATCTTACGGCCATCCAATCCTTGAAGAACGGCCACGCTATCGCTGACGACGGCTTCCGGTAATACGAAATGCTCGCCGTAATGATGATTAAAACGAGCGGCAATGTCTCGGGCCATCTCGACGTGCTGTATTTGATCTTTTCCCACGGGTACTTGTATGGCATTAAACATTAGAATATCTGCCGCCATCAGTACCGGATAGCTGTAAAGCCCCATGGTAACCGCATGGTCTGGATCCTCTCCCGCCGCCTCATTTGCCTGAACGGCTGCCTTGTAAGCGTGGGCTCGATTCATCAAGCCTTTGGCTGCCATACAAGTCAGTATCCAGGCTAATTCTGGGATTTCCGGTATATCGGATTGTCGATAAAAAATGGCGTTGTCGGTGTCTAGCC
>JBLIHY010000081.1:0-9637 GCA_047634655.1 Cellvibrionaceae bacterium | reverse complement strand
TGCATAAGGTGTATCAGATGCTCTTTTTGGAATGCTCATTTCTATACCTCTTTAGGTGATTTTTGAATATAACGCCCACATAAAAGGCGAGCGTTTTTTGCGAGTCCAGCCCACGTTTTTTGTGAGCAATTTTTAATGTTTTTGTTATGCTACTTTCGATTAAGGTAATTATCTTTTGTTGTAATAGAAAAGCTGTTTGTGCCGTCAATAGCGACAATTGAGCCATATATAGAAACACCCCCGAAGTCTTTAGAGTAACGAATATAATAATACTTCCCACCTTCAAATGTATAAATGAAAGCGTCAGATTCATATGCCGGCATAAAAGCAATGGGCTCCTTAACTGAGACTCTATGCTCCCCTGCTTGAACTTCTATAGTTTTAGCTTGACCAGTGCCTAGCTTGGTTACTAATTGCTTATTAATATAAAAGAATGGTTTCTCTGGGTTTAAACTATGAAACTTTACATTTGTACGATAAAAGTGCAGCGTAGCTACTTTTTCTTGGGATAAACCACTAGGTTTAACATAATGATTATTGCTTCCGCATCCATATAGAAAAATTACAGATAAAATTAAGATTATTCTCATTACTACTCCTTTTTGATTAGCATAACGCCGCAAAAACCGTAGCGACGAAGGAGCGTAGGTTTTGACTTCCGCGTGATTTTTTTGTTCGGTATCTTCAGACTGGAAACAGGGCTTAACTCGATCGAGCACAAACTGTACACTTCTACCGAAATCGGCCAGCGTGCTCTGGCTATCTCCAAGTACCTCTTTGCTAGAGCCAAATAAAGTTTTTGATATTTTTCCGAATTCAGGTCTCCCTCGATTCTGCAACATGCTTACCACCCCATCATATTCCCGGCACATACGCAGTAAGATAGCCCCCGCGGGGTGGTTTATCCCTAGCTTTTCCCCGATGTCGTTTTTTAACTGACTCAAGTCATGCTTTAGGGTAGGGGGGTCGAAGCCAAGGGGCCGTGTCTGATACCACGCCTGATTAACCTTAGGCATCACTTTTCCCTTGTGACGTAAAAATTGGTCGCGTATCTCATCGGACCAGCGCACTGATTCCAAAATTCTGATGGGTTCTTGTAGGGTTATTAAACGTTCAGAAAAAGAACGTATGTGATCTGCTTTACTGATTTTTTTCGGTTGGGTCTCAGACATAGTGGCTTTTTTAGTCGTCCAGACTGCATTTTCTGATCAGTAAGTATTTGAAAATTAACCAGAGATCTTCATGTGTTTACAGCGCTAAGCTTCCTTCTTTCTGGTATTTTTAGTCTTGCTGGCTATCGAATGGTATCACCGATTAAATACTTGTGCTTTAATCAAAAAATGATTCGATTTATACCGCTTATTTTTGTATTACTTTCTCTGTTATTGGTTGTTTTCTTTGGCTCTTTACTGGGTGCGGGCCTATTGTTGCCGTTGGCACTGGTCGGCATTTGGGACGTAGTTCAACGTAAACACAGCTTGTATCGTAACTATCCACTCATTGGTCATTTGCGTGATTTCGGTGAGCAAATTCGCCCGCAAATTCATCAGTACTTTATTGAAAGTGATACCGAAGGCAAACCTTTTGATCGGGAACAGAGATCATTAGTTTACCGACGCGCCAAAAATACAATGGATACCTTACCTTTTGGTACCGAGCGCGATGTCACCACCGTTGGCTACGAATCGCTTAATCATTCAATCAAACCGGCATCAATACCCGAGCACAAACGAAGGGTTACTATTGGTAACCATCAATGCACTCAACCTTATTCCAGTTCATTGTTGAATATATCCGCTATGAGCTTTGGTTCTTTAAGTTCAGCGGCCATTCGCGCGCTAAATAAAGGGGCGCAAATAGGGGGCTTTGCTCACGATACCGGAGAAGGGGGCTTGAGCCCTTACCATCTAGAATATGGCGGCGATATTATCTGGGAGATCGGCACCGGCTATTTTGGCTGCCGTACTGACAGCGGCGACTTTGATCCGGAACAATTTGCGGAAAAAGCGGGAATATCTCAAGTCAAGATGATTGAGATCAAATTATCCCAAGGCGCTAAACCGGGCCATGGGGGTATTTTACCGGCGGCTAAAATCAGCGCTGAAATTGCCAGTGCTCGCGGTGTTCCTGTCTCTAAAGATTGCATCTCGCCAGCACAACACAAAGCCTTTGACTCGCCTATGGGTTTGCTTCATTTTTTACAGCGGCTCAGAGAGCTGTCGCAGGGTAAGCCTGTTGGATTTAAATTGTGCATTGGTCACCGTCATGAATTTCTAGCCATTTGTAAAGCGATGCTGGATTTAAAAATTTATCCGGATTTTATTGTAATCGATGGCAAAGAAGGCGGGACGGGCGCGGCGCCAGCAGAGTTTGTAGATCACGTGGGCACGCCACTTCGAGGCGGTTTAAGTTTTGCTCACAATGCATTGGTTGGCACCGGTTTAAGGCAGCATATTCAGTTGGGTGCAAGTGGTAAAGTGGTGTCAGGATTTGATATGGCCATGTGCCTGGCCTTAGGCGCGAACTGGTGTAACGCGGCAAGAGGATTTATGTTGGCCCTAGGTTGTTTGCAATCACAAAAATGTCATACCAATCGTTGTCCCGTTGGTATCGCGACGCAAGATAAACGCCGACAACGCGGTTTGGTTGTCGAAGACAAGTATCAACGCGTGGTTAACTTTCAAAATCATACGGTACAATCCTTATTTGACTTGGCTACTGCTGCTGGCGTTGCTTCTCCACAGGAATTGTGGCTTCACCACTTTCAACGACGTAATCCTAATGGTGATGTCGTACCACTAGAAACCTTCCTGGCCCTATGTGATTCGGAGTTAATCACAAAAAAAGCCCTAGGAAAATTGTGGTCCACACCTTGGGAAAGAGCAAGATCACATACTTTTTTACCCGTCCTCTAAAATAGTTTTTCGTCCATTCCTTAATGCCGTGAAAAATGTCAGGCCATACCAATAACTATCAAAAAACTCTGTCTTATTTTCAGATTATTTTTTTACAACGAAGGCATCTTTAATGGGGAGCGATAATACGCCCTTAGCGCTTATCTTCGAAACTCATTTCTGATGAGTCATTAACCAAAAAGTCAACGAAAGAAACAAAAGGCGAGTAGGGCTATCATTTATCATTTCCAATCAGTGGGGTTTGTTATGGCAAGTCCGAAGATAGTAATCGTCGGCGGTGGTGCAGGGGGGTTGGAGTTAGCCACCTTACTGGGAAAACGTCTCGGTAAAAGGGGAAAGGCCGACATTATGTTAGTTGATCAGTCCCCCACTCATATTTGGAAGCCACTGTTGCACGAAGTGGCCGCTGGAACACTTGATGCCACTCACGATGAAGAAAATTATTTCATTCACGCGGTACAACATGATTATGAGTTCCAACTGGGTGGCATGATTAATCTTGACCGCGACAGTAAAAAAGTACGGCTAGGTCCTGTTGCTAACAAGCAAAATCTTATCCTGATTCCCGAGCGTGAAATAAGCTATGACATACTCATTATTGCCGTGGGCAGTACCTGTAATGACTTTGGTACCCAAGGCGCTACCGAGCATTGCATTTTTTTAGATACGCGAGAGAGCGCAGATTATTTTCATTCACAATTTCTCAATCATTATATTGCGGCCCACGCCGACGATAATGCCTCCGACACCACAGCGCTATCGATTGCAATCGTCGGTGGTGGTGCAACGGGCGTTGAATTGGCTGCCGAGTTACTCTACGCAGCCCGACAATATTATCGTTTGGGACTCGATGAAATTCAGTCGAGCAATGTAAAAATTACGCTTATTGAAGCGGGACCAAAAATTCTGCCTGCACTATCGGAAAAAGTTATTGCCGAAGCAAGTCGGGAACTCAATCGAATCGGGGTTGAAGTACTGGTTAATGAAAGAGTTGTTGAAATATCGGAAAAGGCAATCAAAACTGAAAGTGGAAAAATCATTTTATCCTCGCTAAAAGTCTGGTGCGCAGGAATAAAAGCACCCGATTTTTTAAGCAATCTGGCAGGACTTGAAACCAATAAATCCAATCAACTGGTGGTTACTCCAACGTTACAAACAACGCGTGATGAATCCATTTTTGCCATGGGCGATTGCTCCTCTTGTAAACTGGGCGACATAACTGTACCCCCGAGAGCACAAACCGCTCACCAACAAGCACTCTGTATGGCAGATAACCTTCAACGTTATCTAAAAAAAGATACCCTCAAGCCTTTTGTCTATACCGATAGAGGCTCATTGATCTCACTGAGCCAAAATAAATCTGTCGGCTTACTTATGGGTAGATTGTTGGGCAACGTCAATATTTACGGCTTCACGGCGAAAATACTCTATCGATCGCTGTATCGAAGTCACCAGCTATTTATCTATGGCCTGGTTAAAACGGGTTTATTAATTCTCAGTGACTTACTGAGCCGCTCAACAGGTCCAAATACTAAGCTGCATTAAAGTGGGTGCTTTAAGTTAGTTTGAGCCGCCCAGCTTAACCCGCTCCGGTTCATTCGTTAGTTTATACCGCGCATCCGCTCTAGGCAGTGGCGACCGCTTAGCGTTGCTCGACCGTCTTGTGGTCGGCCTTGACCCAGTCGATGATCATGGACCTGAAGAGTTCGGGTTGGTCGGACCAGGAGAGGTGGCCTGCTTCGGGCAAAATCTGCATCTTGCTTTTGGGTAGGGCCTCGTCGAGGAGTTTGGCATTACTGACGTCGAACATGACGTCGAACTCGCCCCAGAACACCAGCGTCGGAATGTCGATCTCGCTGACTCGGTCAGCAAGTTCGGTTGCCTTGGACCGGAAGTCCTCGAACCAGTGGATGACCTCGGCGGCACGGCCGGAGTAGGCCCGCTTGTAGTCGTCGACCTGGGTGGCGTTTGATCGGTGCCGGATCGCTCCGAGCTTCGACGTGAATGCCAGGAGCGGGCCAGCACCGAGGAAAGCCGTTGAGGATCGCATGAAGCGAGACCCGGCGAGTATGTTGATCATTCTCGCCAGCTTGAACGGCCCTGGAGCACCGGGTCCATGTCCTACGACTAGACTCGACAAGCGATGCTCGTGGTGGATGGCGTAGGCGAGCGCTGCACCCATGCCGACATCGGGTCCAACGAGATGGATATCATGGAGGTCGAGGTCGTGGAAGATCGCGGCCAGGTGGTTGCCCTGAGCGATCGGCGACATATCATGGCGGTCGCCCTCAGATGCTCCAAAGCCGGGAAGATCGATGGCGATCACGCGGAATTCTGCTGTCAGTGCTTCCCACGACCCGGCGAAGGTCAGGATGCTCTCGGGGAATGGACTGAGCAACACGACAAGCGGAGCATTGGTTGGGCCGGCTTCAGCAAGGCGGATCCGGCGACCGGCGAGAGTCCGGATTTCGGTCGGGATCGCCACGTTCGGTGTCTCGAACGACGGAGCCGCCTTGCGGGCCGCCTTGACTTTGGACCTTTCCGGCGACACCAACATGAGCGCCGATGCGTTGAGACGGTCGTAGATGCTGAGCGTCTTCATACTGTTTCTCCTCTGGTCTGAGTCTGAGTGTGCACGTTAATTTGATAATACCCGTCGTCGCGAAATTCGACCATGTCGAGTTCAAACGAAGGTCGGTCATTTTTCTTTTGGCAATCCATGCATATCAGCGAAAGTTTCATAGGGGGAGCCTTCTCCAGCGCCGTAGGCGCGCAGTTGATGAGGCATATACCAGAATTAGGTACATATTGGTGCCTTTGAGGTGAAATATGGCTAAAAATACAAGCGTGACTCTTGGTGAACACTTTGATGGCTTTATTGCCCACCAAATTGAAAGTGGCCGCTATAACTCTGCAAGCGAAGTTATATGTGCGGGATTGAGGGCGCTCGAAGATACTGAAAGCAAGCTTTCCGTACTGCGCCAAATGCTCACCGATTGAGAAGAGAGTGGAATTGCGGAATATAATTACGATAGCTTTATAGCTGAACTTGACGATACTTTTCATATGTTAGCTAAAACCCCCGCCGTTGGGAAAAACTGTAGCTTCATTGAGGAGGGTTACCAAAAGTTTCCTCAGGGCAGCCTCATCATTTTTTATACAAATACACTAGATGAAAGCATTAAAATAATTCGCATAATTTTTTATGCTTTTTACCAATCCCACAAGGACAAGGGGAATTTCTAGGAACGGAACCATTGAGGTTTGGTTATAGTTATATGGTTTGAATTTAGGCATAAATAAGCTCCAACTTTTTCATTTTAATTCATTTTGAGGTTTTTCTACAGTCTCAACGCCTACGTCACCGGCATGTTTAAGATGGCGCTAATTTTGCGAATGCAAAATTGGTGACGGCTTAAACATGCCGGTGCACGTGTTTGTTAGGCCATTTTTTGCTAACCACTGAATACCGTAAAACTTAGCCAGATATACATACCGTAGCCAGCCAGTAACATTCCGCCCTCAAGCCGGCTCAGGCAGCTTTGCGTGTACAAAAACAAAAGCAAGATTAAAGACGTCCCAAGCATGACCCATTGATCAAACTGTAGGATTCTTGCATGAACCGGAAGTGGTTGAAGAAGTGCTGACACACCCAAAATTCCAAGTATGTTGAAGATATTACTTCCGAGTATATTGCCAACCGCTACATCAGCGTGCCGCCGAATGGCTGCGACTACCGATATAGATAATTCTGGAAGAGATGTACCTATCGCGACTAACGTCAAACCGATCACAGCTTCTGCTACATTAAAGTGTTCTGCAATGCCAATGGCCCCAACCAGCAGAACTTGTGAACCACCAATTAACAACAACAAGCCAAGACCCACAGCGATTACAATCCACGGTACCGACTTCGAATCAACAGAAATTTCTTCTGATTCTGCTTGATGTAGCTCGCCCGCCGGTGCAGCGTGGAAGCGTTCGCTCCAATAAGCCCAAACTAAGTAAGTGATCAAGGCAGCAAGGAAGATAGCAGCATCGGCACGCCCGAGGGCACTTCCCCCAACCAGAATCAAAAACAATATGCTTGCTGCCACTACCGTGGCAGCGTCTCGTTTTAGCACCAATGGTTTGACGGCTAACGGCGTGATCACCGCGCAAATGCCTAGAATTAACAAAATATTACTGATATTACTGCCAACGACGTTGCCAATAGCTATATCTGGCCGACCCTCTATTGCAGCATTAACGGAGACCACCAACTCCGGAGCTGAAGTGCCGAAACCGACGATAACAAGACCGCTTAACAAAGGCGACACACCCAGACGGCTTGCAGCAGCCAGCGAGCCACGAATCAATGCTTCACCACCACAGGTAAGCAAGGCTATACCCACAAAGAGGAATAGAATATCCAATATATTTCCTACCTTACGGACATAAACATTAATTCTTTTAAAAGGTGTTTCACCATTGTGGCGCAAGATACAATCAGTTCAGACACAAATGATCTGTTCTTATACTCCTTTGATGCGTCTATCTATTAAGAAATACGTTATTCCTAGCGCCAAAGTAACAGCGGCTGTTGATAGAATATACATAGGCTCAATATCATTAAAATCAAGGACAATAACCTTTCTTGCAATCGCCACCAAGGCGGTTGAAATGACCAGCTTTAAAGGGATTATATTTGTTTTCAAATACAGAACTATATTTTGGTAGACCTCTACTCCTATTAAAACCATTAAAAAAGCTCCGAACAATTTTAATATATCGGATGCTTCAATAATAAAAAGCGGAGGTGTTAGTATTTTCTCATACAGCACAAATACTACATCAGCAACACTCCAAAAAATAACTAGAACCATCAATACGGCTAAAATGCTCATGGCGGCTTTAATTGCCTTGTTTAGCCATGCAATTAATGGCATTTCATGCTCTGTAGGTAATTCGTCATGTTTTTTCATATTTTCAACACCAAATGTGGATAGCTCGACAGGCCGTTGTGGATAGCTCGACAGGCCGTTGTAATTTGCCGTTTGAAGCGCAGCGTAAGACGGTCAAATGATGGCCTTGTTACGTGGCACTTAGATCGACGGGATATACTTTAGTGAGTTTGATCTGCTTTTTTGCAAGCCATAAATCATAATTGCCCTGCATGGTTAACCAGCTCTCTGGGCTACGGCCTAGAGCTTTAGAAAGCCTTAGCGCCATTTCTGGACTGATACCACTTTGGCCTTTGAGAACCCTATTTAGGGTAGAAGCTGCCACATCAAGATGCTTAGCAAGATTGCGGCAGCTAATATCGAAAGGCTCCATATAGGTGGCTTGGATAAACTCACCGGGATGAGGGGGGTTATACATACTCATTAGTGATAATCCTCATAGTTGACGGTATAGACATGGCCTTCTTTAAACTCAAATGTTACGCGCCAGTTACCGTTGACGGTAATAGACCATAAACTTTTTTTATTTCCCTTAAGTTGATGTAACCGGTAACCCGGAATATCCAAATCCTCAATAGATTGCGCGGTATCCAAAGCCGTGAGTTGCATTCTCAGTTTGGTAGCGTGAGCAGCCCGAATGCCTTTCTTTGTTCCAGTATTATAAAATTTTTCGAGGCCTTTGTGCTTGAAGGATTTAATTATTGCCAAAGTGTGGCATGTTGCGCAACACTGTCAAGGTGCGTAACGCCGTGTTTACCGGCTTTTTCGGTGCTACGCTTTGTTAGACGCTTCCTTATTTGAACGCCTTATTTAAAACTTTTTCGAGCTTATAAAATCCTGAATAATCATCGCCATTTGGGGTTGCATTGACTTTGAAATCCGACTCACGGCTGGGCAATAGTGCGACGTCAACAACCCAAGCATAGGCAAAAAAACGAATCAATCACTACACACTTACGTAGTGACGCATCTAAAAGAAGATTGATCACCAGAGATAATTACCGGTCGGTTGAAAATTGACTTTCCTTGCCGGCGTGAGATGAGAATGAGTCCAGAAGAGATTTTTCAGTGGATCTTTCAGGATGCGATCAATGGTGGCGCCCTCCATCTGTCACCGGTAAAGCATGACTGGATGAACACCTAAATAGTCGGCTAGATCCTTGGCCATAACGCTAGGATGATTAGCCAACTTAACGGCTTGTAGCTTGAACGGATGTTCGGCGTCAACTATCTTGTCCGGTCCGCGACAATTATGATGGCCGGTCAGGCGTCGTCGCTTTTCTTGAGTTTTGCCTGTTTTAATTGTTGCTGTTTTCGATAGCTTCCCCCCTCCAGTTCGATAATTGTCGCGTGGTGTATCAGTCGATCTATAGCGGCTACCGTCATCAGGTACCGCTCAGGCCAGTACCACGGTACTGGAGCGTGTCAACCACAGCCACGCTAACCATGAAGAGAGCGTCGAAGATCTACGGGTGAAGGTATTGGGTGGTGAGATTGCGGTGCGCCGCTACTATCGGGTGATGCGCCAAAATGCCAGCGATGTGGGTAAGGTGCTGGGCATCAGTGGGGCTGCTCAGGGGTATCGCGGCAACAGTCTGTATGCCGCCAAAGGAGCGGTGGGCAATGGTAGTGCCTCTAAACGTGGGGTTTGGCAATTTCACCGCCAGTGGCACGATCTGATTCTGCTGGATCGGAATGCTGCCCTTAGCAACACTTCAACCGACGATCTCGGCAATCCACTCACTCAAGAACAATTACTGGAACAAATTAAATATATCG